>DUZB01000056.1 GCA_013349725.1 Deltaproteobacteria bacterium
CCAGTTTACCCAGAGCGAACGCCGCCATTTTACTTCCCCTGAAAGGTGTGCCGAGAGTGATCAACCCCTTTACGGCAGGTCCGGGGAAACCGCCTTTTCTGCCGGCATAGGCTTTGGCAAGGAGCCCACCCAGGCTGTGCCCCACAAGCAGGACGGGGTCATCCTTCTCTATCGCCCCGATCTCCATGAGCCTCAGGACCAATTGCTCTTCGATCTCCCGGAAAGAGTGTCGCCAACTGCTGTAGCTTATCACATGAATTCGTTTCAACCCCGCACGCCTGAGCCGGAAACGGAATAAAAACCAGGCGCTCGCATTATGATAAAGACCATGAATCAGGACTACAGGGGGAAACGTGGAATTTTCTTCAGCGCCGGTTTTCCACAGAGGCCTGAATATACCGAAAGGGAAAAGTAGAATGACGAGAATCTGGCTCCAGAAGCTCGAAAAAAGCCCCTTGAGAATCCATGCCGCCATCTTCCCATCGGATTCTTGTTGTATCTGAAACCGGTAGGGACTGTTGCCTGCCTCGTACCAGAAAAGGGCATACGTGACCAATGGGAAAAACAGCAGGATAAAGAGGACGAGAAAAAGAAAAATGGCAGACATGGAACCCCCTTGCGGCTTATGTGAAACAAGTGTAAAATTCTATCCGGTATCATTGCCGGTTGAAGAAGGCTTGTCAATAGTTCTCACAGAATTGCTGGTCGCAAAATTCTTGGCTTGACTTTAATTTGTGTTTTAATGTATTTTCTGAGCTTTAGCTCTATTCGTCCTGACCGGTCAGTAAACATGGAACGTATCAAAACTGATGATCCAGTAAAAAGTCCCCAAGGCCGTCACTCCCGCGAACGCGGGAGTCCATAAGTAGTTTATTTTCCTGGATTCCCGCGTTCGCGGGAATGACGAAAAAAGATGAATTTCGACTTTTTACGGGACCGTCAAAAGTACTGGAAATAACGTGGTTTATTAATCCTGATTTATCATTTTGTTAACGAAAGGATCTTAGCATGGAAAAAGTGGCTGAACAATTGAGAAATGTAGCCCTGATTGCACATGGGGGCTCCGGTAAAACCTCATTGGCTGAGGCGATGCTGTTTAACGGGAAATCCACCACGCGATTGGGAAAGGTGGACGATGGCACATCAAGCTTTGATTTTGAACCGGAGGAAATTAAGAGGCGCAGCACACTCAGCACAGCCTTTCACCATGCCAAATGGAAAAAGAACAAAATCAATATCTTGGATACTCCAGGAGACGACAATTTCCTGTCCGATACCAAATTTTCCCTTGATGCGGCAGATGGGACGGTCGTGGTTATCAGCGCCATTTCCGGGGTAAAGGTGGGGACGGAAAAAGTATGGAACTTTGCGGACGAACGAAAACTGCCGAGAATTATTTTCATCAACAAAATGGACAGGGAACGAGCTGATTTCTATAAAGTTATCGATGAGATTTCAGAGGGACTTGAGATAAAGCCCACACCGGTTTTTCTTCCTATTGGCGCCGAAGACAAGTTCTCGGGGGTAGTAGATCTGATCAAGATGAAGGCCTACACCTATGAGCTGGATGGAAGCGGGAAGTTTGAAAAACAAGATATCCCTGCGGAGATGGCGGATCTTGTTGAAGAATGGCGGGAGAAGATCATTGAAAACATCGTGGAAGCCAATGACGATTTGATGGAGAAGTACCTGGAAGGGGAAGAGCTTTCCGATCAGGAGATAGAAGAAACCCTTTATGCCGGCATCAAAACCGGGGCACTGGTTCCCATTGTCTGCGGTTCTTCTCTGCTGAATGTAGGCGTACCGCAGTTGATGGACCTGATTATACAGGGGCTTCCCTCTCCCCTGGAAATCCCGCCGAAAGAAGGCAGGGCGGTCGACAGTGATGAAATCATTCAAAGGATTCCCTCTGTGGATTCCCCCTTTTCCGCTCTTGTATTCAAGACCGTTGCAGATCCTTTCGCCGGCAGGCTCACCATTATGAGAGTATTTTCAGGGACCGTTGAGTCCGATTCAACGGTTTACAACCCCAACAAGGATATCAAGGAAAAATTCGGTCAGCTCTTAGCCATTGAAGGAAAGAAGCAGCAACCGGTTGAAGGAGCAGGGCCCGGGGACATCGTTGCCATTGCCAAACTCAAAGAAACCACCACGGGAAACACGCTATGTTCCATGAAGGAGCCCATTGTTTACCAGCTCACCCAGGGTCTGCCGGCCGTAATCTCATACGCCGTACAGGCAAAAGTGAAGGGAACGGAAGATAAAGTCTTTACTTCTTTTGCAAAGCTCCTTGAAGAAGACCCCACGTTGAAACTGGGAAGAGACCAGACCACGGCGGAGGTAATCCTTTCCGGGACAGGCCAGATCCACCTGGAAACGGCCTGTGATAAACTGGCGAGAAAATTCGGCGTTGAGGTGAATCTGGTCCCCGTGAAAGTACCCTACAGGGAGACCGTGAAAAAATCCGCATTGGGAGTTGTGTACAGACATAAGAAGCAATCCGGAGGCAGGGGTCAATTCGCAGAGGTGCATTTTGATGTTACCCCGTTGCCCACCGGCGCCGGGTTTGAATTTCACGAAAATCTTACGGGAATGAATGTCCCCAGAAACTTTGTTCCTGCTGTCGAAAAAGGACTCCAGGAAACCCTTTTGACCGGAGCATTGGCCGGTTATCCCATTGTCGATCTGAAGGTGCGTTTTTATGACGGCAAATCCCACGAGGTCGATTCTTCCGAAATGGCTTTCAAAATCGCCGCGGCCATGTGCCTCAAGAAGGGCATGCAGGCAGCCAGCCCCACCCTTCTGGAACCTATTATGAAGCTGGAAATCACAGTCCCTGAAGAAGTGATGGGCGATGTAATGGGTGACCTGAACAGCCGGAGAGGAAGAGTCCTTGGAATGGATTCCAAAGGAAAGTACCAGGTGATCATGGCCCAGGTGCCCATGGTGGAAATCCTCAAATATGCCCTTGACCTGAATTCCATCACCGGCGGACGCGGGACGTTTACCATGGAACAAGACCATTATGAAGAGGTTCCCTCACAATTAGCGGAAAAGGTTATTGCCGCAGCCCAGGAAGAGGAGTAAGCCAGGAGAAAAGGGGTGCAAAAAGTTTTTCTGTCGGGAGTATTGACTGTCAGCGACAAAGGATCTGCCGGCCTTCGTGAGGATGAAAGCGGAAAAATAGTGGCCGAAATGCTGAAAGCCGAAGGTTTTCAAGTGGCCAAGAAGGAAATTGTCCCTGACGACAGGCAGAAGATCTCCGAACGGATTATCCAATGGATTGATCAGGATGGCCTGTCGCTCGTTATTACCTCCGGAGGAACAGGCCTGAGCCCAACAGATGTCACGCCCCAGGCAATGGAGAAAATTATTGATTATCAGATCCCCGGTATTCCGGAGGCCATGCGCGCAGCAAGCCTTCTGAAAACGCCCCATGCCATGATCTCCAGGGCCATGGCTGGGGTCAGGGGGACCTCCCTTGTCATTAATTTGCCGGGCAGCCCTGGAGGTGCAAGGGATAACCTCTCCGTCGTTCTGCCCGCCCTCAAACATGCCCTCATGAAAATCCAGGGTGACCCATCGGATTGTGCGGCCATTCACAAAGAAATCGCATAAGTTGAAAGTGACTAAAGGAGGTGACGTATGGATCAAATTTCTTCCGGCATGCACAACTATGTAGACCAGATCAGTCAAATTGGCGAGACATTGGGTCCCATGGTCGTAAAGGGAATGATCCTCCTTCTGATCGTGCTGATCCTCGTAAAGTACCTGGGGAAACTTGTATCCACCGTCCTCATTAAAGCGGGCATGCCGGAGCGGAAGGCCGCCTATTCACAGACCGGCATGCATATTCTGGTCCTTCTGATCGGCGCCCTGGTGGTCCTCAACATGGCCGGTTTTCCGGGTGCACTCCTTTTTCGAGTCATTATGGTAATCGTGATGGTATCCGTGGCCGCCTACATCATCGGGAAACCTTACATTCCCCAGCTTCCTTTCAAAAAGGGGGAGGTGATTCAAATCGGGGATTCCATGGGCACGGTGGATCTCATCACCATCATGCACACACGGATCAAAACCTTTGACGGGAAGGTAATCTATATCCCCAACCACAAAGTCCTCAATGATAAGGTGACCAATACCAGCGTCAGACCCAATCGCAGGCTGGATATTCGTTTTTATATCGCCTTTGACCAGGACGTAAAAAGGGCCATGGAGTTGGTGGCGGAAATTTTAAAAGAAGATGATATGGTTTTGGATAAACCCGCGCCGCGGGTGGTCATTGACAAGTTTGCACCCGGCTACATGGAAATGCTGGCGCGGTTTTGGGTGGAGAGAAAATATGTGCTTACAGGCCGTTGGGGCCTGAATGAGAAAATCAAGACAAAGCTGGATGAGGAAGGGATCAGGATGGCAACCCCCAGGCTGGAGATAAGCAACGAAACGGGATCGGCAGGCGTACCCGTTTCAACAGGGTCTGCGGAGAGCCTTGAAAGCTAATGCGCGTTTTTTCCGGGACCAAAAACAGCCCCATAGGCAACGGTGAGGATACAGGCCTGTAAAGGGGCCGTGACAATAATCCCGATCCCGAACAGGATGCCCCCGATACTCCCGATGACACTCGCAACAGCCGACACACTGAGGAAAGGCCAGAAGTTGCTTTTCACCGTCTGAAAACTGGCGACCGAAGCGCTCCGGAAGTCCATGTTGCGATCCACAATCAGGAAGGGGCCAAACATGAGAAATGCCTGCGCGGCATACACAAAAAACAGCGCGGCCAGCTGCCCCACACCCGGCACAAAAAGAAGGACCAGCGCGCCCGCTGAGGCGGCGACTCCCCAGACAACCACAAAAAGAAGGGAGTGAAGGAAAAACCCGAAACCCCTGAAAAGATCGGAAACTTTCGGCTTTGGTTCCCCCCCTTCCTGCAATCCCAACGTGATGATGAGCAAACCTGAAAGCATAGGGCCCGCTAAAATTCCCGCACTGGCAACCGTTAGAATCAGAGCAATGAATGAAGCAGGAATCAGGATGGAAATATTTTCCTTGTACTGTTGAAAGCCTTTTTCAAACCAGTTGCTTAAATGAACCTGCGGGGGTTCCATNNNTGTCCTCCTCTGCTNNCNNACCGNACAGGGATGAAAGAGTTCGNCCATATCCTTCGGCATNTCTGCTTTGAAATGGAGCCGTTGACCGTCTTCAGGGTGCTCAAGTTCAAGAGACTCGGCATGAAGGGCCTGACGCTGAAGGCATAATCTGNTTCGATCTTCTTCCGTNAANCGGTTTTCGATAAACTTCAGAAAAAGGGTGTCATCCACGCCGTAGATTTTGTCCCCTGCCACGGGATATCCCAGGGAAAAAAGGGTCGCACGGATCTGGTGCAACCGCCCCGTAACGGGGTATGCGGACACAAGGGACTTTCCCTGACGACTTTCAATCAGGCGGAATCGGGTGAGGCATCGCCGGCTTTCGCCGGGAATCTCCCACCCGGAATCCATGGGGGAAAAGCGCTGTTTCTTCCTGATGGAACTGGTCTCATCCCGAGACATGAAACCCTCCGCGCAAACCAGCCCGGAGGGGAAATCCCCTTCCACAATTACCAGATAGATTTTCCGGACAGCGCCCGATTGAAACTGCCGCTGACATTTTTTTGCCGCCAATGCCGTTTTTGCCAACAGAACGATACCGGAGGTTTCCCGGTCAATCCGGTTTACAAAGAAAAAGGGTTCTCCCGCAGTTTCGGTTTTGAGCAGTCCCCAAAGCGTATTCCTGAAGTACCGGCCCCCTGGATGGCAGGGAAGGTTTCCGGGCTTGTTGATCACAAGCAATGCCCGATCTTCGAAAACGATGGAGTAATTCGTGCTGACAGGAGGTTCTTCCCTATCCATTTGCAAATATTCCAAGGAGTTCCCGGATTCCAGAATTGTGCCGGGAACACAGGGCCTGCCGTTGACCAGAACCTTTCCACATCGGATCAGATCTTCCCATCGGGTGCGATGATGATACGTGAACCGCAGGCTCAGGTAATCCAGGATAACAGCACCGGCAGATTCCGGGGCAATGTGGATGGAGGCCTTCCTTTTCATGCAGCGCTGGAATGGGAAGAAAACGATTGCGGAATCGATTCCCTTTCCTTGAGCGAATAGACCCGCAAGGGGTTATCGATCCCTTTTAAGTGAACCTCACCCAGATCAAAAACCGGCCACAACCCTTCAATCATCTTTTTTGTGGCCTCGCCAATGACCATGTCGCCCCCCCTGGCATAATCCGCGAGCCGTGCGGCAATGTTGGTAACAGTGCCGGTTGCCGTGTACGTCATACGGGTATCCAGTGATCCTTTGAATCGCGTCATACCCACCAGGGCGGTTCCTGAATTGATCCCTATATTGACATTGATCGGATCAAACCGGTCGCTCAATCTCTTATTCAGATCCAGGTTCATTCGGTGGATGTCAAAAGCGGCTTTCACCGCATTGGTTGCATTGGTTACAGCATCGTCATTCTTGAAAATGATCATCAATCCATCGCCCGCGGTTTCATTGATGTCTCCACCTGACCTGTGAATAGGATCCACAAAACTGGAAAACATTTTTTCCACCATCTCGTTCACCTCGGTTTCGGGTCGGCTGGTACTCAAATGGGTGTACCCCTCAAGGTCCAGAAACAGGACCGAAACCTCCATGCTCTTTTTCTCCTGATCTAACATTTCGGGATGATGTTCCACAATACGCCGCACGGACTGGGGAACAAAAGGGGATAAATGGGCAAGCATTTGACTGATCTTTATCTTGTCCTGCGTAATCTCCCACTGCTTTTTGGTTCGAAGAATGATATCTCCGGCAGTCTCGGAGAGGTCTCTCATGAGATAGAAATCCTTTCTGCTGAATCGTGTTCCGGGCGTGGAGACAAGGTTTATGATGCCGAGGATCTCTTTGTTTACGAATATGGGCAGGGCCATTTCAGGACCGGTCTGGATGAGGGTTCCATCAGGGCGTCTGATCGGTTCACTACTGGAAATAACGATCCCCTTTTTCTTGTCGAGGGCTTTCTGAACAGCATTGCGGTTCCTTTTGCAGGAAAGACAGTTCACGGGCCGGGCATAGAGGGCGCACTGGAGGGGACGGGTGTATTTAGGGGCATCAGGATCTATCATGAGGACGCACACCTCCATGGCGGAAGGAACCAGTGCCCGGGCTTCTTCTCTCAGTTTCTCCAGGATCTCGTTTACCTCAATACTTGAGGCCACTTTGGAAGTGAAGCGACGCTGGGCCTCGAACCTCTCCTTAAAATATTTTCTCATCCTCAATTCCCTCTGTTACCAAGATAGTTTACCCTAAGATATCTTCATCTCGGGAATAATGTCAACAAAATGAGCGATTCTATTGACGCAGAACAGGATTTAGGCGATGATAGCAGTAATGATCGGCTTGCNCAGTCCCGTTGGGCGGGGAACCCCTTCTGGCGGGAGATCCCCACTTAGACACAAGAATCCTGCCCGGGGTGTGGTATCCCCTTGGCACTTAGACACAAGAATCCTGCCCGGGGTGTGGTATCCCCTTGGCATAATAACGCCTGAATTCCGGGTTGTGGGCGCCATGATCCCCGGATTGCCGGGATTTGCCATAGGGAGGACATCCCATATTTCCATAGCAATGACAAATAACTATGGGGATATCCAGGATCTGTATGTGGAAACGGTCGATCCGGAGCGGCCCGGTCACTACCTGGAGGGTAAGGTTTCGTACCCGTTCCAGGTGATTGAAGAAAAGCTTAAGATAAAAGACAAGGGAGCACCCGGAGGATATCGCGAAGAGGAGATCAAGATCAGAACCACCAAAAGAGGACCGGTGGTTTCAGAAGTCCTGAAAGGTCTTGAAACCGACAAGGTACTCACTCTGCGCTGGGCCCCCGTCGAAAGCATGGGCGAAAGCATTGGGCTTGTTCAATTCTTAACGGCAAAGTCGGTGAATGAAATGCACAAGGCCCTGGAGGATTATCCCATGCTCTGTCTCAACTGGGTTTTTGCAGACACATCGGGGAACATAGGATACCGGGCAAGCGATTACCCCTATTACTACTCTTCCCATTTCTCCCCAACCTACCGATACAAAAGGGTCACGGAACTGCTGAACAGTCCGGGATCAAAAAGTGTAGATGACAACTGGCAATATCAACGGGATGAGAAAAATCTCCTGGCCGAAAAAATTGCCCCGGTCATGGCCAGGGCCCTCATGGCGCACAAAAACACGGAAGAGATGGGGAAAATCCTTGCCGGCTGGGATTTCATGGACAAGCCGGATCTTGTCGCGCCCACGATTTTTCAGGCCACGTACCTCGCTTTTGCCAGGTTGGTGTTTGAGGATGAACTGGGAAATAAAACAACGAACACTCTTTTGGATGACTGGTATTTCTGGCAGGAACGTTTGGACAAGATGGTCCTCAAAGGTTCTTCAGAGTGGTTTGATAATGTGAAAACCGGGGAAAAAGTGGAAACAGTCAACGATCTTTTCCATCAAGCGGCATTAAAAGCCAGCGCCCGGCTCAGTGCGAAGTTAGGCAAAGACCCGCACGATTGGGCATGGGGAAAAGTGCACACCCTTGAGCTGGTCAGTCCGATTCGAAGAAACGGCTTCGAGAAAGAACTCCTTGGAAGCGGCCCCATGCCCATGGGGGGATCCGGAGAGACTTTGTACAGGGGGCTTTTTGACCCCAATGACCCGTTTTCGGTAACCATTTCCGCTTCACTCCGCATGGTTGCCGACATGGCTGATGAGGATAAAGTAGCCGCGATTCTACCTGGAGGGGTTACGGGACGTCTCTTCAGCCCGCATCAGAAGGACCAGGTGCAATCTTTCATGGATGGGAGCAAAATGTACTGGTGGCTCAGCGACAAGGCTATCGCCGAGCACACGGAACACACGCTGCGGCTTAATCCCTATCATTAGGAGGGATACCATGACGATCATTGGTTTTGACCATGTCGCGATTCCCATAGAGAACGTTTTAGAAATGCTGGTCTTTTATCAAAGGCTGGGGTTTACTGTGAATGATTCTACTCCTCCATTTTATTCGGTCCATTTCGGTGACCAGAAAATCAACATGCACGCCCCAGAAATCTGGCAATCCGAATCCTTCACCCTTCGAGGACCTACGGCAAAACCGGGATGCGGTGATTTTTGTTTCGTTTGGGAGGGTTCTCTGTTATCAATCATGAAGCATCTCCGTACACTTTCAATATCTGTCATTGAAGGCCCCGTCGAACGGGCAGGTGGTCGTAAGCCCGGAAGCATAATCGGTACCAGCGTATACGTTCGAGATCCAGACAGCAATTTATTGGAGTTTATGGTTTACCCCTAAACGGCGCCTGAAAGGGTCCCTGTTGCGCTCGGGTGTGTTCCGAAGTCAATGGCTGCAGATGCCTATGATGGGAATAAAATTAAGCCTGGTTTTTCAGGTGATTGAAGGAGAGCATTTGTCATGGAAAAGATTTGGCTGAAAATGTGGCCCAAGGGGTTTCCAAAACAGCTCACGTTTGTTGAAAAGCCTCTGCACGAATTTTTAAGAGACACCGCAAAGCAGCACCCGAAAAAGGCAGCCATCAACTACTATGGTAACCAGATCAGCTTCCAGCAACTGGATGAACTCTCCGACAGGCTGGCGGCTGCCCTCTGCGATATGGGGGTAACAAAGGGGGACAGGGTAAGCCTCTTTCTTGAAAACTGTCCTCAATTTGTCATTGCCTATTACGGGGTTCTCAAGACAGGAGGGATAGTCGTTGCTGTAAATCCCATGTTCAAGGAGGATGAACTCAAATACGAGCTCCAAGACGCCGGGGCACGAGCCATAGTGGCCCTTGATCACCTCTACCCGATGGTCAAAAATATCCAAAAAGATACCTCCCTCTCCCATGTAATCGTAACGAGTTACTGGGATTTCCTTCCCGATGATCCTTCCCTGCCCATCCACTCCTCCATGAAGACGCCAAAAGAAGTCTTTTCGGAGACCCATGAGATTCTCGACCTGTTGGCGGAATATGCTCCGGAGCCTCCCCATGTGGAGATCGATATACGCAAAGATCCGGCGCTTTTGCAATATACGTCCGGGACCACGGGTCTTCCAAAGGGCGCCATCATCACACACTACAATCTGTTGCACAACACTGTGGGGTCGGCTGTTTGGAACAGAATTTCAGAGGATGACGTCCACCTTTCGGTATTGCCGTTTTTTCATGTCACCGGGATGATCCACAGTATGACCATGCCTGTCCATACCGGGACACCAAACGTCATGCTTTCACGTTTTGACACCGGGACCGCCATGAAGGCAATCGCGGCTTTTGGGTGCACAACCTGGACGAGCATCACGACAATGAACGTGGCTGTGGTCAATTCTCCGGATATTGGTCAATATGAACTGCGAAGCCTCAGACACTGTTTGTCGGGCGGCGCCCCCATCCCCGAAGAGATCCTGAAAAAATGGCGAGAAATCGTGGGCGCCGAACTCGTTGAGGGGTACGGAATGAGCGAGACTATTTCTCAGACCCACGTCAACCCCCACACAAATCTCAAGTACGGATCTGTGGGGATACCACACTTTGGGGTTGATTGCCGTGTCATAGATGTGGAAACGGGGGATGACCTCCCGATCGGGGCGGAGGGAGAGCTTCTCGTCAAGGGACCTATGGTCACCAGGGGGTATTGGAACAGACCCCAGGAGACCGCGGAAGTTTTGAAGGATGGATGGTTGGCCACCGGAGACATCGTCAGGATGGATGAGGATGGCTATTTTTATATCATAAGTCGAAAGAAGGATATGATTAAGGCATCGGGATACAGCGTGTTTCCCGCAGAGGTGGAGGCGTTATTGTATGAGCACCCTGCGGTGGAAGAAGTAGGTGTGATTGGCGTCCCTGATCCGTACAGGGGGGAAAACATCAAGGCCTTTGTCATTCTGAGGCCGGAATACAGGGGCAAGGTCAGGGAAGATGAGGTCATTGCCTGGGCAAGAGAAAAGATGGCCGCCTTCAAATATCCGAGGATCGTTGAGTTTGTGGATGAACTTCCAAAAACGGGTTCGGGCAAGATATTAAAAAGGGTACTGAGGGATAGGGAGGCCAAGAAAGGAGACCATCACATGACGAAATCTGAACTGCTTGAACAAATGGTGAAAGATGCAGGCATTTCCAAATCTGCTGCCAATGCTGCGTTGAATTCTTTTATCACCGCATCACAAATGCGCTGAAAAAGAAGGACGGAAAAGTCACACTGGTCGGATTCGGCACATTCTCAAAAGTCCGCCGAAAAGCCCGCAAAGGCCGTAATCCCGGCACCGGCGAGGCAATCAAAATCAAGGCATCAAACGCAGTTAAGTTTAAGGCAGGGAAGAAATTGAGGCTCTTAAACAGGAGTCATAAGAAATGAATTGTCCGAAATGCCGATCGGTGAATCGTAAAAGAACAACATTCTGCGAACGGGCTTATCATATGTTCAGGGAAAATCCGAAACTTGAAACTAAAAGATTGAAACGCCCCTGTGACATCCGTGAATCCGGAGATGCGTACTATGCCGAACTTTTCTATCAAGCAACCAGCGACCTAAAAACCGCTGTGAAGGACCTGAAAAAAACCTATAAACCGTCGTCAAAGAACTGAAAACAAGCCAGGAAAAGGAATAGGGGGAGTTCTTGATACATTGACATTGGTAGCCGTAACGGTAAGAAAAAAATGCTACATCAATTGCGAATGGGCGGAGATCAAAGAAAGGTTTTCAGAATGAACGCATTCGTTCGACATAAGTTTGGGCATCTTCCCCATCCCAGAGACCTTTGCCCAGACCGTAAAGGGACGACCAGTCGCACTGACTTTCGGATCTGCGGCTTTTAAGCATCAGTTGACGCGCGAGAACCTCTGTTAACGCAGATCCTGGGAAACCGGCTCTTCTGCTTCTTGAAGTGAAAGGCGGGCGTATGGAAAACTCTGGGTTTTTGCGGATCAGGCCCAGGCCTTCTGGAGCGACCGGGGCGTGAATGAAGAAATGGCCCGGGGATTCATGAAATGGACCCTCAACAAACCCTACCGCTGCCACCCGGCGATTCAGCATTTAGATGAGTGTTATTCAGGACAAAGTGAGCCGGATCGGGAAATCCTGCGCGATGGTCTGAAGGAAGAGGTGATTCGAATCGTAACCAGTTCCGAAGGGAAACTTCTCAAACAGATCGGAAAAGAAATTGATCGATTACTGAGCGGCGGCCTTAAGCCCGCTGATATTGCAGTACTGTCATTGCGAGGGAGAGGCTCAGAAGAAAGCATCACCCACCGGCAGGAAATCGGTGCTCATCCCATCGTCCTCGCTACAGATCCCAAGGTAGAGGAAAACATCATCTGCGACACTTTCCTCCGATTCAAAGGTCTGGAACGGCCCGCCGTGATTATCACGGATCTCCGCCTGGTATCGAATCTGTATGAAAAGCGGATGCATATCGCGATTTCGAGGGCATTGAGTCTTCTTCGAATTGTTGGCGTGGAAAACGAGATTCGAAAAGACAGAGTACTTGCAGGGATGATTTGAGGCAAGAAGCTCTTGAAAACGAAATAATGCAAAATTTGTCAAAAAACTTATTTGTCTGTGACCGTATCTGTCAAGCAGGTGTGTTATGATTCCCATAAGAGTGCTTCGAAACATTTGAAAGAAGAATATTCATTCTTGCGGGGGTTGGCAAATGGATTGGGATGACGAGTTTGGAAATGGGTATGATGAAATGGATGAATTCAAACTGGGAATATCTTGACAAAGATTAAACATATTGTTTGGTTAAAATCCTTGTGATATCAAGGAAGTCAGGATTCAGGTTAGCTTCAACTGGAGTTGTAATGCATTAAAGACTCCGCTCATGCGCGGGGCATCTATAGGAAGGTGTATGGATGAGTTTTAAGCTCAGAAACCCTGGTCGAATTTCCTTTGGAAAATTCTCCTTACAATGGCTTGCCATTTGTGGGAGCCTTTTGCTTTTTACAGTCTCGGCCGTGGGCCAGGGCTTGCCGGAAGGATTTGTTTATGTAGATGAACATATTCCAAATATGGTGGTGGAGTTGCGCTACTATAGCAAAGATAACTTCATGGGTCGTCCGGCCAAAGGGTATCGGTCGCCCCGCTGCATTTTGACTGAAGAAGCGACAAATGCTTTGAAAAAGGTTCAGGAGGAACTGGAAAAATTTGGCCTTGGCATCAAAATTTTTGATGCATACCGTCCGCAACGAGCCGTGAATCATTTCGTCCAATGGGCAAAGGACTTGTCGGACACGCTAATGAAAGCAAAATACTATCCGGAAGTGGAAAAAAGGGGTTTGTTCAAAAAGGGATATATTGCGGATAAATCGAGCCATAGCAGAGGGAGCACAGTGGATTTGACTTTAGTTAACAAGGCTCCCGGAGAAAAGCCCCAGGAGCTGGATATGGGAACCGGATTCGATTTTTTTAGTCCCCAGTCATGGCCCACATACCTTCTCATCAGTGCACAGGCGCGAGCCCACCGAATGCTGCTACAACGGATCATGGTAGAAAACGGGTTCACCCCCTATTTTGCGGAGTGGTGGCATTTTACGCTGAAAAACGAACCTTTTCCCGATCAGTACTTTGATTTTCCAATACAATAGCCTTATGCAGAAATAGAGATGAACCTTTGTCCTTTACTGGTAATTCCTACAAATCAGGGAAAATTGAAATTATGACATATCTTGACAGTATCCCAAACAATTCATGTCGGCAAAACCTTTCGATATGCTTAGTTTATCCCCATGAAA
>DUZB01000057.1 GCA_013349725.1 Deltaproteobacteria bacterium
AACGGGGAAACTTGAAATTGGGAAGAACATGAGGTTTTGAACGCGTTATCTAATTTCCAGTTTCGAGTTTCCAGTTTCGGCATCCAATTCTCACCGTTGGAACCCTATTTGCAAATCGGTAATACACTCTATTTCCAAAAAAGTGTAAACCGAGAAATGAAGGATGCCGGTTTTTTTTATGCAGATTTTTATCAGAAAGTTTTCTGAAAGGTGGATGATAGTAGATGTGCACTCATTATTTCAAGCGTTTTGTTAACGCCAAATCCTGAGATTCCGGGAACACCTTCCTTAGACGGAACAGTTGATAAAAACAAAAAGGCCGTCCAGGAGGACGGCCTAAGTGTTTGATTTTAGTGGTGGAGCTGATCGGGATCGAACCGACGACCTCATGACTGCCAGTCACTACCCCCGAGTTTCCTAACCTCCTCAAATTGCATAAGTTGTTGGAATTAGGGGTTTTTAGTTTTTCCGATTTTAGTAGATTTCCCAGGTTTTTGCCGATTTTGGAAAGTTTTTCTCACACGGATTCACACACGGAAAATCTTCCTTATCTATTTGATAACAGCCTCTTTAAGGCTTGTGCTGGGAGTAAATTTAATCACTTTTGAGGGTTGATGTGATAAACCTTCTATGGTATTTTAATGAAAGTCTGGTTGCTATCAACTTCCTGAAGGGAGCAATATGAAAATCGTAGTCACCTGTTTTTTCTTTATTCTTATGACCTTATGCGGTAACGCATTTGCGGGCCAATTTAGTGAAATTGAACTGGTCGACGGTGGGATCATTCTTGGGGAAGTCATCTCTCATAGTGATGGCATTTATATTGTGAGGTCTAATAGCCTTGGTACCCTAAAAGTGAAGGAATCAGAAATCCGGCTAATTCGTCTAAAATATAGCAGTTCAAAGAAAAAAGAAATCGTGAGTACCCCGGGAGGAACTGTCTCTCCGGATATGCAAGCCCTTCAGAAGTCCATGATGGATGATAAAGAAGTTATGGGGCAGGTCATGTCCTTGCAGAAAGATCCCAAGATGCAGGCGCTTTTGAAAGACCCTGAATTCATGAAAGCGATAAATTCTGGCGACATTTCAACCCTGATGGCCAACCCGAAATTTATTGAATTGTTGAATAACCCTGAAATCAGAGAAATTCAGAAAACAGTCCTTAAACCTAATCGGTAACCGAAAAACGACTGCCAGCCTCATATATCACCACATGCCCTTCTCGACACAAGCCTTCTTCACGAACGGATTCTCATTCCCCTGAATCCCCTCAATCCTCTTGCACCTTTCACATTCCCACTGGTCTACCGGATCTTCCTTATCCCATGCCTGAAATAATTTCCGATTTTTCTTCGAGATAATCCCATGACCCGGATAGGCCCACTCCATATAAAAGTAGGTCCTTGCGATATCCCCTCTCTTTTCCGGAGCTGGTTCAGCTTTTCTGTCCTCTTCTCCCCTGGGATCATGGCATAGCTGTAATTGGATCTCAAACCGTTTATCTCTCCGATCGCCGGCACAAGATTATACATATCCGCTTCCATGTATCTGAACGGAATGGGAACTTTCCCGGCGCAGTTCCTTCCTTTGGTTACAGGATTGAATTTTGCTAATTCGTAAACTCAGGTTAGGCATCTCTTCTATAGTGTTTAGGACGGCTATTTTGGAGTCTTCATTTTTCACCCGTACTTTCAACACCGAACGTGGTATCGTTGGCTGTCAGTCCACGGGGGTCTCATTTTTCCAGTGGGGTTTTCTCAATGCGTAGATAAGGGTCGGCAACAATATCATCACGAGCATTCCTGCAATCAGAAAAGCCTCATAGAAGTACAGATTCCCCTCATTAATCTGTGAGGGGGGAAGAAAGCCTATGAACAGGGTGAAAATGGCACCTATCATTCCCAGGATGCCGAGAAACCACATGCCTGCGTTTCCGAAGGGTACCCGGAATGGACGCGGGGTATCGGGTTCTTTATAGCGAAGGACAATGCCCGCCACAAAAAGCAGAATATACATGATCAGGTAGATCTGCGCCGTCAGGGCGGTCAGTATCCAGTAAGCGCTGTTTATGGTAGGCATGAGGAGAAAAACCAGTACGAGACCGGTGACGATGAAGGCCTGAACCCAGAGAATAGCAACCGGGACACGGTTTTCATTGCAGCGCTGGAAGAAGGGAGGGAGCAGGCCGTCGCGTGCCGTTACGAGAAGCCCTTTGCTGGGTCCCAGTATCCAGGCAGCCACTTCCCCGATGGATCCTACAACAATCAGCACGGCGACGGCAGGAACAAGCCATTTTATATGGTAGGCTGCAAAAAACTTTTCAAAAGCTTCCATGACTCCCGCTACCAGGCTGATCTCTTTGGCGGGCACCACGAAGGCGATGCCCATGGCGCCCAGCAACAGGGCGCAGAAAGAGATGACTGCGGATAAAAGGATTGCCCTTGGAAAAACCCGTCCCGGGTCGCTCACATCCCCTTCATGGACCGCCGAAACTTCTATGCCGGACGTGATCACCATGACGCCCGCCAGGAAAACCAGACTATTCAGGTTGGTCAGGTCCGGCAGCATGGCATGCCAGCCCAGGTCCACCTGCAACGGGCTGCCGGATACGAGCCACGCGATTCCCAGGCCGATGATTAAGAGTGTACTTATCATGGTGGCGATGACGCCTGATGTGCTGATCCAGGCGGAGGTTTTCATGCCTCGGAAATTCGCAAAGGTTCCGGCCCAGTAGATAAGGAGAATCGTTGTGAGCATGTAGATCTTGTTATTTGCCAGGTTGGGCATGAAGATATAGGCGATGGTCGCGCCGATGAAGGAGAGAACGGTGGGGAACCAGATAACGTTTTCGCTCCACTGCATCCATATGGCCACGAATCCCCATCGTCCCCCCAGGGCCTGGCGCACCCATACGTAGATCCCGCCGGGACCCCTGGGAGGCCATGCGGTGGCCAGTTCCGCTGAGATAAAGGCGACCGGGATGAGGAAAAAAACCGCGGAAACCAGGAGGTAAAATCCGGCAGCCGTTCCTTCTTCCGCTAACAGGGGGAGACCGCGTATGCTGTATATGATCGCCAGATTGATCATGGCGATAGAAAACACCCCGAGGGTTTTAGCGCCCCCGCCGGGCGGCCTCTTTTCCTTCATGGTTGGATCTTCCTTCCGCTGTTTTTCGGTTGATCTGGAGACTCTCAGGGGAGATGTACCATAGGGTGATGTACAATTCAAGACGGGACTGATCATCCATCAGTCAGGAAGCAGGTTGTAGTAATACCGCATGGTGTCTGATCTTGTGACAAGCCCTATCAGATGATCATTTTCGATGACGGGCAGTCTGCCGATATCTTCTCTGACCATGAGTTTGACGGCGTCGATGACGCTGTTTTGAGGACCGACACTATGCACTTTGGTGGACATGAAGGCCTTTACAGGCGCGTTTATCTGTTTGTCTTTTCGTATTTTCCTGAAATCTCGCCTGGATATAATTCCCACAACCTTCCGGTCATCCATCACCGGAAATCCTGTGCAGCCCTTGTCGCGCAGCAGGAGGGCCACTTCCTTCATGGGCGTGTCCGGGGAAACAGTCAATACGGGATAGGACATGAGATCACTGATCTGAACCGTGACGGGGTGGCTTCCCTTCAGGGATTCCATAATCCATTCCCTGGCATCGTCCGGTCCGGTTTTGTGCAGCAGGGCTGAACCGGCGTTGGGATGGCCGCCCCCTCCCAGATGCCGCATGATGGCGCCCATGTCCGCCGTTTCACCCGTGCTTCGACCAATCACAAGACATTGATCTTTTTTTCGTTCCCAGAAAATCCCGAATGCCATGTCCACATTCATGATATCCTGGTACATGTCAACGACAATGGACAGTCCGGGAATATGCCCTTCAATTTCCATGGTGCTCAGGCTCATCGTGTGTCCGTTGAGTTTTTCCCTCTCCGCCTTCTCAAGCATTTCAAAAAGCACATCCTTCTGTTTCGGTCCATAGGCTGGACGGAGGAAATTCTTGACCATGGACAGATCGCCCCCCTGATCCAGGAGGAACGCAACGGCCCTGGCATCATCGGCCGTGGTGGAAGGAAAACTCATGTTTCCGGTGTCTTCATAGATTCCCGCTAAAAACAAGGTCGCCTCAATGGGAGACAGGTCAGTATGATCTTTTTTTATTCGGTTGACAAGAAGAGCAGAGGTGGCCCCGACTTTTTCTACACAGCTCCAGGAGGTTTTGAAATCACCGGTCCTGGTATGATGATCCCACAGATGAATCTCTAATTCCGGGTTTTCCCTGAGGTCAAGGTTCCCATCGATCCTCGACCAGCTCTGTGCATCCACCACTACGAGCCTGGTAACGCTGCTCGTTACGATTTCACCTGGTGAATTGTGGGGAAACAGGTCTTTATGCAGGGCGAGGAAGGCGCGGACATTTGGATTAATACTCTTCGGGAGAACAACCTGAGCGTCTTTGTATAGCAGGGCAGCAGCAAAAACGGATGCCAGTGCATCAAAATCCACATTCTTATGTGTTGTGATGATTTCCATGGGCAGCGTCCTTTCCAAAAGGTCCTTCTGTATTTGCCGGGACAGCAAGGTTCAAGGGGTGGGTAACTAAGCTAACGGCTAATTGCTAAAAGCTGATTGCAGACTTTAAGGGTAATGTAACACGAAAACGACACTTTTAAAACAACTCAATGCCTGTGCCGTCTATCTGATGAAAGAATCTGTTGGCATACTGGCTGAGGACTTGATAAATTCGACAACCCTTGAACCCGCTTTTCATGACGAAAGAATGGCCCATTGACAGCTCTTTCGAACTTCTTTATAGTAAATGAATGGATTTCAGACTTTTTAAAGACGGACGGGCACTACCCTAACGATATCTTTGTTGGAGGCGGCAAATGAGAACAAAAGTGGGAGTTTTAACCGCAGGCGGAGATTGTCCCGGCATCAACAGTGCGATCCACTGGCTCGTGAATACAGCTATGGATAAGGATCTTGTCCCCATGCGCGGGACAATGTTTGAAATCATAGGGATTATGGACGGCTGGAAAGGATTGACGGAAGTAAAACCGAAAGACAAAGCCAGCATGAAACAGTGGACTATGCCGCTGGATACCGATATTGTCCGCACCTGGGACAGGTACGGAGGCACGCGCCTTGGAACGAGCCGCATCAATCCGTTTGATCCCCACGATGAAAAGTCCGAAGTTTTGATGAACAATTACAAGGAGCTTGGCCTGGATGCCCTTGTGGTGGTGGGTGGACACGACAGTCTGGGAGTTGCCCACAAACTCTATAAGAATGGGCTGAAAATTGTCGGTATCCCGAAGACCATTGACAAGGATCTGTCTGGTACCGATTATACATTAGGCTTTGACTCCGCAGTCAATATCATTACGGAAGACATTGACCGGTTGAGAATTACAGCCGGTTCTCACAGCCGCATATTCGTGGTGGAGTGTATGGGGAGACAAGCCGGTTGGCTCGCCCTGGAAGGTGGAGAGGCGGCTGGTGCGGCCATCATCTTGATTCCTGAACACGATTTTGTAATGGAACGTGTGACGGAGCTTCTGGCCATGAGGCGCAATGCGGGGATGCGTTACAGCATTGTGCTGGTTTCAGAAGGCGCCAAACCGAGGGGTATGGATCCCGTTCTCGAAAGAAGGGGCCGAGACGGATTCGGGCATTACTACCTCGGTGGTGTGGGCGGCCTTATTGCTGAAGAAATCGAGAAACAGACCAGCCTGGAGGTGAGGTATGTGGCTCTCAGGCACCTTCAAAGGGGTGGAGCGCCCACTGCCTATGATCGCCGGATGGGCAGAAAATTCGGCGTTGCAGCCATCGATATGATTGTAAACGAAGATTTCGGCCGCATGGTCAGTCTGAAGCAGGGCGCTATCTCTTCAGTTCCGCTGAAGAAAGTGCTTGAGAAATTGAACCTGGTGAATGTGGAAAAATTCTACAATACGAAAAATTACAGGTGCCTTGATCAGATGCTCTAAGAAAAGCCGGTTGTTTGATCAGGTTACGGGGATGCGACTTTTAAGCGCGTGCTGGATCGTCATGCGGTCCATGTATTTCAGGTCGCCTCCCATGGGGATTCCCAGTGCGATCCTTGTAACCCGCAGGTCCTGGTATCTTTCTGTAAGAAGACTGGACAGAAAAGAGGCCGTCGCTTCTCCTCCGGTCGTGGGATTGGTCGCCAGGATGATCTCTCCGATTCCTTCGTCCTGAATGCGCGAAAGGAGTTTCCCTATCTTCAGGTCTTCGGGACCAATTCCATCCAGTGGAGAGAGGACCCCATGAAGGACATGGTACTTTCCCTTGAATATCCCCGAATCTTCCAGCGCGAGCTGATCTCCAGGCCACTCAACAACACAGACGGCGCCGTTGGCCCTGTTCGGGTTGCTACAGATCGAACAGGGGTCATCGTCGGTGAGGTTGAAGCACGTGGAACAGAATCTGATTTTTTCTTTCACTTCCAGGAGGCTTTTTGCCAGCTCCTCCGCCGTATCCTTTTTACTGCGAAGGATATGAAGCGCCATCCTCGTGGCAGACTTCTGACCGATGCCCGGGAGCGTGGTAAACTGTTCGATGAGTTTTTCCAGCGATGGTGGATAAATGCCCATTTCTCTCTCGATCCGGATTACATGAGCCCCGGTATTCCGGGAATATTCATCCCTTTGGTCAATTTTCCCATCCCTTCATTCATCATCTCCTTTGCCCGGTTCATGGCGTCATTGATCGAGGCCATGATAAGGTCCTGGAGCATTTCTATGTCCTCCGGATCTACGACTTCCGGTTCAATGTGAATGGAGAGCAGTTCCTGCTTTCCGTTGACTACAACGGTTACCATGCCACCTCCCGATGTTGCTTCAACGGTCTGATCTCCCAGTTCTTCCTGCAATTTGCTCATCTGGGACTGAAATTTCTGGGCCTGTTTGAGCAGTTGCCCCATGTTCGGCATGCCTTTCATTTTTTTCCTCCTGTATTATTTATATTTTCTTCAACAATCTTTCCCTGAAAAAGGTCCAGGACATCCTGAACGGGAGGAGAAAGATCGGTCATTTCTGTTTTGTTCGCTTCAGAGGAAATCTTCGCGGCTTCCTTCTGTTTTGAGATGGGATCACTGTTACGGAAAGAGATCTTTACCTGGATGTTTCCGTCAAAAAATTCGCTGCAGAAATTTACCAACTGATTGTATCTGTCCTTATCATCAAAATACGTTGATGAAAAGGAATGTTTCTCGCCGGCAATCTCCAGTTGGTCCTTTTCGAGCAGGTCCAGTTTCCAATCTTTTAAGATGGCGTGCATGGCGCCATTTTTTTTGGCCAAAAATGCCAGAAAGCCATCCCAGGTCTTTTCTTCCTGGATGTAAGCCGGGGAGGGTTTCGCGGTTTCCTGTCCGTCCCCATCCCATCTCTTTGCCGGGTCTGAAATCTGTCGGGGAATGCTCGTGTTATCCTGTACCGCGGCAACGGCCAGCCTTTCTTCCAATGCCCCCACTTTTTTCAAAAGGTCGGCAAAAGAGAGAAAGTCGTCTACATGGCATAGTTTGATCAGAGTCGTTTCCAGGATCAGCCGGGGAGAAGAGCTGTATTTCAGGTTTTCTTCCCTGTTGATGAGAAAATTCAGTATGGCATGCAGCTTTTCTTCTCCGGCGGCGCGAGCCTGCCTCTGTATTTCCTCCTTATCCCTGTCGCTCATGTCTAAAAGTTGGTCCTGGTCGGAAATCATGCTCATGAGGAGATTGCGGAACTGTCCCATGAGTGTTTTGTAGAATTCCTTGATATCGTGCCCGTGATTGTAGATTTTTTCAACAATATTCAGGCATTTTACCGATGAACCTTCAATCATTGCCGCGGATGTTTCAAATATGATGTTCCTGTCGATAATCCCCAGGATGTCCGTGATGTCTTTTTCTGTGATCTTCTGCCCTGCAAAGGAAATGACCTGATCCAGGAGGCTTTCGGCGTCTCGCATACTTCCTTCGGCTTCCCGGGCAATGATGGCGATTCCTGACGGTTCGATATCGAGGCCTTCCTCTCCAGCTATGGTTCGCAGATGGGCTATGATGCGGACCATCGGAATGCGTTTGAAATCGTATCTCTGACACCTGGAGATAATCGTTACCGGGACCTTGTGGGTTTCCGTCGTGGCGCAGATGAATTTCACGTGATCCGGAGGTTCTTCCAGCGTTTTCAGGAGGGCATTAAAAGCAGGAAGGGTCAACATGTGTACTTCATCGATGATGTAGATGCGATACCTGCTGCTGGAAGGCATATACTTTATACTGTCTCGAAGCTCTCTTATTTCATCGATACCCCGGTTGGACGCCCCATCAATTTCCTGCACATCTACCGAAGATCCTCCTGTGATTTCCAGGCAGGACCGGCATTTGTTGCAGGGTGTCCCGGGTTCTCCTTCCGTGCAGTTAATGGCTTTTGCAAAGATCCGCGCAACGGATGTTTTGCCGACTCCTCTCGAACCACTGAACAGATAGGCATGGGCAATCCGGTTGGTGCGGATGGCATTCATCAACGTCTTGGTGATATGTTCCTGGCCTATGACATCCTCAAAGATTTGGGGGCGCCATTTTCTTGCTAAGACTTCATAAGACATATCATCATCTGGTGATAAAAGGTTTGTTTGAAAGGATCACAGAAAAAGCTTTCAATTCGGGACTCACTTTCGCGAAGTGATAAGGTTGGCATAAAATATGGCGGAGAGAGAGGGAATCGAACCCTCGGTACCGCTATTAACAGTACACGCGATTTCCAGTCGCGCTCCTTCGGCCGCTCGGACATCTCTCCGTGTAGAATGCTCCGGGTTTCAACCCCGGGGGCCAGTGTGGACCCAATATAAAACAGATCTCAGGATTTTGCAAGCCTGGCGGAGAAGCTTTGATCGGTTTGCCCCCCGAAACCCTGGGACCTGCAGAAACAAGAGCACCTGGAGATTCTGTCCCGCTTTCCCAGGCTTCTGCTCTTATCGCCGCCAGTGGGGCTGATTATCCCGAACTGCCGGCAAAAGTCAAGGCAAAACATTACGGGGAAAAGCCTGGCTGCGTGACAGGCACTTCAGTTATGGATTTCATAAAGGATATTCCCTGAGCCCCGGAGTTTGATCAGATTAGGTCATTTTTGACTAACAACTCTTCAATCCGGGCAAGAAATGTAAGGAGCGGCTTGGGCTCCAGACCTTGAGTCAGCGGTTCATGACAATCCGCTTTTTCAAACGGATGCAGGCGCCATTCATTTCCTTCTCGATCAACACCATAAATCCGTCGTCTGCCTTCAATCAAAGCCATGTAGAGATTATTTGACTTTTCGCCGTAGAAAACCTGGACATAAAGATCCTCTCTGATCATCAAACGAAAAGATATGGTGATGTCTGTTTGCTCCATGTCCTCCAACGAGCTGACGAACCAAACTGTCTCAAAGGCCTCCTGAGCCTCCCGCCACAGCTCCGACAGGCGATTTCTCATTGATCTGCCCGCAATTCGTTGAGCTTACGCTCAACGGTCTGCATTCCGCCGATGGCTGTTTCCCATTCCATCCCATCCTGTTCAACTTCCCACGTAAAGTTCATTTGGCGGGCAATGCGTCTCTTCAGGAATTCATCGAAGGACACACCATATTTGCGTGTCAAGTCCATGTCCACCCTGCGATAGCGCGCTAACTGGCGCATACACTCGGCTTTAATGAGCTGACGGACTTTCCCGTCCAGATCCTGCTCACCCGGTACCGAATACCTGAGAAGCTCCTGTGTTCGTTCCAGCAATATGGAGGTTGCCATTTCCAGTCCTCTGTTTCAAAATATTTGTTTTTGAACCATGTTATTGCATCGAATTGTCGCGGTCAAGCAACTTTATCTCACAGTCAATTCCCGCTTTCTGCCTTCTCCTGTTTTCTTCAAATTTACAGCCATCATTCTGGTTTGTCGATCATCCCCTATGTCACGCGGTTCCATATCACACGAAAGGAGGCAAGCCTGAATTTGCAAACTGAATCTTCTTCCTCGCACAACGATTTCGCTGCGACGGAAATCCGTGCCGCTCAACTTCTGAGACAGGGAAAGATCATGTCGAAAAACAGCGCCATATTGGATTTGTCGCCTGTCACGGTGATCATGCGCAGGAAGAATATCAGAAAAAATTCCGTATCACTGATACCAGGCAAGACTTAATGGAAGGCCTCGTGTGTTCACACAGAAAAAAATCAAAGAGGCCTCATAAAATGAGCGAAAAGGGAGGAATAAGAGTGTAGGGCCACTACATCTTGTACCTATGTGGATTTTTCCAAAATGCTATTTTTGTTGAAACCTTCCTCATTTCCTGTTAGGATATAGCAAATTTTGGCAATGGGAGTGAAAGGAATGGCTTCAAGGCTGGCATATCTATTGTTGCGTTAGCTGATCTTCAGTTTTTGGCCTTTGATCTACCTGAAAATCGGCCTAAATTGGATCAATCGACGTGCAAGACTTATGCAAGAAAGTGCGCCACGAGCGCATTGTATGGTGAAAAAAACCCACTTCAAAACATGATCTAAACATATGGGGAAAGACTGATGAGAATTGCAGAGGCTCATACACCGTGTATAAGACGCAACGAGGTATGGGCTTTTTTATTTTGAGGGCAGTTGGAGGATATTCTGATGGCCAAAAAGCCAACCTATGAAGAATTGGAACAAAGGGTTAAAGAATTAGAGAATGAAACGGTTGAACGAAAGCGGGCTGAAGAGACCCTCAAAAAGGCACAGCGTGAGCTCAAAGCCATCCTGGATGCTTCTCCAGCATTGATCTGGCAAAAAAACACCGAAGGCAAATATCTGCGGGTGAACCAAAAATACTGTGAAACCGTGGGGCTTTCCAGGGACGAGGTGATCGGAAAAACAGACTATGAATTGTACCCTGAAGAGATTGCGGCAAAGTACGAACAGGACGATCGCCTTGTCATTGGCACCGGGAAATCTCAACTTGGTATCACAGAACACCATATAACCCCCTCAGGGGAGGTCGGTTGGAGCCTCACAGATAAAATCGTGTCGCGAGACAATGCCGGGAAAGTGTCGGGAACCATCGGTTTCGCGCTGGATGTAACCGTTATAAAAGAGGCCGAAGAAAGTCTGCGGGAAAGCGAGTCTTTCTTCTCACAAATGTTTGAACAATCAACCACCAGTACGTGTCTTTACAACCCGGATGGTACGATTAGTCGCGTTAACAGCGAATTCTGCAAAATGTTTGGCGTCGAAGAAAAGGTCATTATAGATGCCGGCTATAACGTTTTTAAAGATCAAGCAGCCATTGATGCTGGGCTTATCCCATTGTTGAGAGAAATATTTGCGGAAAAGAAGAGGAAACGCTGGGAAGCAAATTTTGATATTGACGTAGCTTCAGTTTCAACGGGAACGCCCACATCGAGAACAGGAAAAATATTCCTTGAAGTCTTCGGATATCCGGTCCTGAATCGCAACGGTAATTTGCAGTATGTGGTGCTTCAACATTACGATATTACCGAGCGAAAGCGGGCGGAAGAGGCGCTGCGGGAGAGTGAAGAACGTTTTCGGGGTTTCTTCAACTACTCCCCTGTGGGCATCAACGTGTTTGACATGGAAGGAAAAGTTGTCGCCGTAAATAATGTGGCGCGCAAATATTTTGGAGTGAGTGAGACTGACTCGCTCTCCGGCTACCGTTTTTTTGAAGATCGCTCTATCACGGACGAAGCAAAATGGAAGGTGAAACACGGCCAGGTGGCGACCGAAGAGCGCTTGATAGATTTTGGCGTAATTAAAGAGAGCGGCATGTACAACACCACAAAGGATGAACATGATCGTGTTTTCATCAGGCTCACCTACGCCGCCTATGGTCAGGATCTCAATAATCCTGTCGGTATCATTGTTATCATCCAGGATCTTACCGAGCGCAAACAGGCCGAAGAAGAGCATGAAAAACTGCAGGCCCACCTTCAACAGTCCCAGAAAATGGAATCCATTGGCACACTGGCAGGCGGTATTGCCCACGATTTTAACAATATCCTGGGAATTATCTTAGGCAATACGGAATTGGCCATGGACGATGTGCCGGAATGGAATCCTGCCAGAAATAATCTGGGGGAGGTAAGGAAGGCCTGCCTGAGGGCAAAAGATGTGGTCAGGCAAATCTTGAGCTTCAGTCGTAAATCTGAAATGGAGCAGAAACCGATCAACATTGCGCCCGTGGTTACTGAATCCCTGAAACTCTTACGGGCATCGATTCCGACAAGTATTGATATCCGCCAGAACATTGCAAATGATATTCACGATATTCTTGGAGATCCCACACAGATCCATCAGATCATGATCAATCTTTGCACCAATGCGGCTCATGCCATGGAAAATGAAGGTGGGATACTTGAAGTAACTTTAGAAAACACAGAGGTCGATGAAGATACTGCATCCCAATATCCTGAGTTAAATCCCGGAACCTATGTTCAGCTGCGTGTGACTGATACAGGAGTTGGTATCAGCTCTGAAATTATCGGGCGGGTTTTTGATCCCTACTTCACCACGAAGGATGTGGGTAAAGGCACAGGGCTTGGCCTTTCGGTTATCCACGGTATTGTAAGTAGCCACCATGGGAGAATCTCGGTTGAGAGCAAACCAGGAAAGGGGACGACATTCAAAATACTATTCCCGTCGGTTAAAGAGAAGACCAAGGAGGAACCGAAGGAGCCTCAAGAACTTCCCACCGGAAAAGAATCTATTCTGTTCGTTGACGATGAAGAACCCATGGCGAAACTGAATCAACAGCGATTGGAGAGATTAGGCTACAAAGTCATACCTGAAACCGATCCTTCTAAAGCCTTGGAGTTTTTCCGCAATAATTCTGATCAAATCGACCTTATTATCACCGATATGACCATGCCTCGAATGACTGGGGACAGGCTGGCACAGGAGATACTCAAAATAAAGTCCGATATACCGATCATCATCTGCACCGGGTACAGTCAAAGGATGTCTGAGGATAAAGCGCAGGAACTCGGTATTCGGAAATATATTGAAAAGCCTATTGAAATGAAAAATCTGGCGAGGTCGGTTCGGGAGGTTTTGGATGGGCAATGAGGCTGGGTAATACTGATATTAGAGTAAGATTGTTTTGTCAGCCTTGCACGATTTTAAGCAATGTCGGGGTGCATGATCATGCAAGCTTGAAACCTGCTGCTCGGAAGCATGGCTGAATTTCTAAAACAACAAGAAGTGCTAACGTGCTTATTAAAATAGGATAAACATGTGTAAATGCGATTTGAAATCTTTGATTCGATTGTATGCAGCGGCTTTTTTCATTGCGATGACAATGGCCCCTGCGATGTTATCTGCCGGAGAATCCATAACCTGGGGAGAGGAAAATTTCCCTCCGATCTGGATTTTGGAAGGAGCAGATAAAGGGAATGGCATATTAGATGGTCTTATTTCGATATACGAAAAAAACCTGCCCGAGTATGAACACCATCATGTTACAGCGAACATGGCCAGGATACTTTCAATGATGAAAGAAGGACAGAATGTGTGCCATGCTGGAATTCTCAAATCGCCGGATAGAGAAAACTTTGTCTATTTTTCGATTCCAAACTGTATAACCAACCTTCATGGAATAGTGGTAAAAAAGAGCAGAATAAATTCCCTATTTGGCAACAATAAGAGCGTTTCCCTGGAATCCCTGCTGAAGAACACAAATCTGAAAC
>DUZB01000058.1 GCA_013349725.1 Deltaproteobacteria bacterium
CCAACGTGCGTTTTGTCATTCACTACGATTTGCCTAAGAATATGGAGAGTTATTACCAGGAGATAGGGCGAGCGGGACGGGACGGCCTTCCGGCCCACTGCTTGCTGCTTTTCGGCTACGGGGATATCCAGAAGATCAAGCATTTCATCGATAAGAAGGAAGACCATGAACAGCGGGTGGCAACCATCCATCTAAATGCCTTCCTGGGGTTCATTGAAACGGAGACATGCCGGCGCATTCCCCTTTTGAACTATTTTGGCGAGGCCTTTTCCACGGAGAACTGCGGCGCCTGCGACAATTGTTTGACCGATGAAAAGGACTTGCACGATGTGACCATTGCCGCGCAGAAATTTCTGTCGTGCGTCAAGCGGACGGGAGAGCGGTTCGGGGCCGGCCACATCATTGATGTGTTGCGCGGCTCACAGGCGAAAAAGGTGCGCCAATCAGGGCATGATCGTCTTTCCACCTATGGCATTGGAGAAGAGTATTCAAAAAGAGAGTGGTTTCATCTTTCAAGACAATTTATGCGAAAGAAGCTCCTGGAGCAGGACATGGAGTTTGGGGGCCTGAGCCTGACGGAAAAAGCATGGCAGGTCATGAGAGGGGAAGAGAAGGTCCTGGGCAGGCTTGAAAGAACGGTGGAACGGGCGCCTGCCAAAAAAGAGGATCAACCCTGCGACAGAGAACTGTTTGAAATCCTTCGAAAGGAGCGCAAACTCCTGGCTGACGAGGCCGGTGTTCCCCCCTATGTGATCTTTCCGGACAGGACACTCATGGAAATGGCCACCTTTTTTCCGCAAAACGAGACAACCCTGAACGGCATTCACGGGATTGGAGCTGTCAAGAAGGAGAAATACGGACCCGGATTCATGAATCTGATCCAGAAATATTGCGCCGACCGCGGCATCCGGGAGCACCCCGCTATATCCGTAAAAGCCCTGCCGAATGTTTCCACGTCAACCGCTAAAAAGAGACATGTGGTGGTGGGCGAACTCTTCGATTCGGGCCAGTCCATTGCAGATATCATGGAAAGGTTCCAGATCAAGCGCAGTACGGTTATCCAGCATCTTTTCAATTATTTCCGCGAGGGGCATCCGATCAGGGAATCAGAGGAACTCCTGTCTTTTTCCACGGTTTCTCCGGAAACAAGGGAAGTTATTCTGCAGCGGTTTGAAACGTTTGGCATTGAACGGTTGAAACCGGTATTTGAGGCCCTTGACGGAAAGGTGGATTATGAAGAGCTGAGGATCCTTCAGCTTTACTATATGGGCCAAATTTCTCAATGAAGAAATCGGTGAGTATCCGATCATGACAGGCGATCTGTGTTTTACCTTCAGCATCAGTGAACCCTATGAGGGGTTTTGCTACAAGCTGGTAGCCGGTATGATCGGCTGTTCAGAGGGTGAATAACGGAGCGCTCTGACTTTTTTACGATTTGACCGGCCAACATTTTCATTTCCTGGTGAGATACCGACAAATTGAACTATGAAAGCGAAAGCAGTGGCTTTAAGACTGACATATGTGATCTTGAGTTGAAAACCTCAAAATTTTTCGGTTTACAACTGCCTGAAAATCGGTATAAATTGAATCAAGTGGCGTGCAAGAGTTATGCAAGAAAGGGCGCGTTTTGAGACCATCTGATTTCACAACAGTTGAATATCCATCATTGCATTTAGCACTTTTCATGTTTTGCTTTGCCAGTCTTTACTGGCTTTCGTAATCCGGATGTGCTTCATCCCAAATATGAAAATTCATCGCGCCCTCTTGTATAATTAGGCATAAAACAGGCATCCCCCCCCAAAACAGCCCTTTACATTGGCGACTAATTGTTGTAACCAAAATGAATAATTGGCTTAGCCAGTTGCTTGATGGATGCATGCCTTTCCATGTATAGGGATTATTACAGAAAAGATTTAAAAAACGTAAAAGTACATCTCAATTTTGACTTAAACCACAGGATTCCAAAGAAAGGGATTCCTCTCCGAAGACACCAGGACAAAGCGAGCCCTTAGGAGGTCAGAATGAAAAAATCAACGTTTCTTATCTTTTATCTGCCATTTCTGCTCATTGTCTCAATCCTCCCCGGCTGTGCACACCAGCCCGACGGCACTGCATACACCAGAGACGGGAAAGAGTATGGCCAGGTTCGAGGCACGTTCCGGCATAAGTGGTGGAACTACTACGAACGGGGTGTTTCCTATTCAGACGGCCGGTTTTTTGAAGAGGCAGCCACGGATTTAAATCTTGCTATTGAGAAAAGAGAAAATGATCAGCGAATGGCCAGGACCTATGGGATGCATTTTGTGGACTATTTCCCTCACAGGGAGTTGGGCATCGTTCATTATCAGACGGGGAATCTGGAGGCTGCGAAAAAGGAACTGACCCTTTCTCTCAACCAGTATCCCACTGCAAAGGCCAGATTCTATCTGGACCGTGTCCGGAAGGGGATGATGGAAAAGGAAGGCGGAAAGGTTCCAGCCCCGAATCTTACCATAGACTTGCCTGAAGGGGAGATTTGGACCCGGAAAGATCCTGTGGTAATTTCCGGAAACGCCCGGGACGAAAAGTATATATCGGCCGTTACTGTCAAAGGGTTTCCTCTTTTCATGGAGGGAGCGAAAAAGGACGTGTCATTCAGCCGGCCCCTGGAACTGGACCAGGGAAGTCACCAGATCGAAGTGCAGGCCGTAAATCTCCTGGGAAAAACTTCCACGCGCATCGTGGTAATTCATGTGGACCGGCAGGGGCCGCTCATCACGGTCGAAGACCTGAATGGTCATCCCGCATCGCCGGAAAAACGGCCGACGCTCCGAGGGTCCATCTATGATGAGGCGGGGGTATCCGAGGTTATGATAAACGGCGAGGTCATTCCTATTCAAAAGGGACCGGAAGTTCTTTTCGCACGGACGTTGCCGCCAGGTTCCGAAACCGTTGAAGTTGTGGCGGTGGACAGTCTCGGCAACCGGACTTCGGCCCTCGTGGATGTGGGCATCTCATCCATGAGACCCGGACTCTTGAAACTGGCCTTTGCAGGTTCCCGAATGGATGGGCTTCTCGTGGCGGGTCTTTTTGGTTCGAGGGATACCCAGGCCCCGCAGATTTCCCTCAAGGGCTGGGCCGATTCCGACGCGGAGACGGTGTTCATGGACAGGGTCTTTCTGGATGGCCATGCTGCCGATGACGGCGCCGTCGAGAGCCTTACCCTGAACGGGAAGCCGATCCTGCGTCGGAAGGGCAAGCGGATTTTCTTCAATCAGGTAGTCCGCCTCAAAGAGGGAGAAAATACCATTGTAATTGAGGCGAAGGATGAAGCCGGAAACACGGCAACCAGAGAACTGGTTGTCACCCGGCAGGTCCCGAAAGCCCTGCAATTGGAGGAACGCCTCAGCATGACGGTCCTTCCTTTCGAGCAAAAAGGGGAAATTTCAGTCGCAAGTCTTTCCTTTCAGGATAATCTGACGGATGGCCTGGTCAATCGCAACCGTTTTCGAATGGTTGAGAGGAGCAAACTGGATACAATCCTGCAGGAACAGAAGCTCAGCCGATCCAAATTGATCGACAAGCAAACGGCGCTCAAGCTTGGGAAACTTGTGGCGGCCCAGACCATTGTAGCCGGAAATATCGTTGAATCCGGCATGGGGATTGAAATTGTTGCCCGCGTGATCGATACGGAAACCTCTGAAATCCTGGCTTCCGAAGATGTGTACGATGAAGTCAAGGATATCCAGGGGCTGCGGACCCTTGCCGACGGCATGGCCATCAGAATTCACCGGAAATTCCCTCTGCTGGGCGGGACAGTCATCAAACAGAAGGGAAAGTGGATTTTCACCGATATCGGGGATGAGAAGATCGCCCTCCAGGGAAGGTTGATTGTTTATCACGAGGAGCAGATAAAACACCCGGTTACCGGAAAAGTGTTAGGTTCGGACAATGAAATCCTTGGACGGGCCCGTGTGGTGCAGGTGATGCCCGGCATGTCAAAGGCAGAGATGCTGGACGGCAATGCCGAATCAGTAAAACCGCTGGACAAGGTTGTCAGCGAGTGAGGCCTACGGCCCGGGAAGACCGGCGTCTGCTTTCAAAATGTCTTGCCGGAGACAGAGGGGCATGGGAAAAATTTGTGACCCGGTTCTCTGGTCTTGTGTATATATCTGTCAGGGATACCCTGTCCTCCAGGGGGACTTTCTTCAGCAGGGAGGACTTTGAAGATCTGCACAATACCGTATTTCTGCATCTTTTTGAAAACAACTGCAGAAAGCTGAGCCAGTATCAGGGGAGAAACGGTTGCAGCCCGGCTTCCTGGCTCCGGGTGGTGACCGTCCGCATGGCGCTGAATTACGTCAGGGATAGGAGTGCCCCATATCAAGAATCTTTTTCGGAGGAAGGTAAAAAAATGAAAAAAATTATGACAGTTCTTTTTGCCTTGAGCTTGGTCTGTGTGTTTTATGCTTGGTCTTATGCCGACAACTCAGTATTTTTTGGAATTTATACCAATAAGAATATCGCCGGGCAGTGTGACCCGGAAACGTTTCAAACAACGATTGGAAGTGACTGGGATAGAAGGTGGGAAAATAACTACGAGTATATTCCTGCTTCCGACACATCGTTTACCTTTTCAGAGATTGGCTCAGATGGCGATAAGGTAACTTACTATTTTGTTAGATCCGAGAATAGCATAACTCTTCATAGGATTACAGATTATGATAATGATCCGAACTATGAAAGGGTGTTTCACGCTGAGGCTGTTTTTTCAAACGATTATAACACCGCCACTTACACCGGTTATCAAACCTATAACTTCGATCCAGGCCCCAACCGTTGCCAGGGAGCCATGACCGGCAGTCTGACACGCGTTGACGGTTTCAAGTGGACATTAGTTGCCACAGCCGGAACCGGCGGCACAATATCTCCATCAGGCAATGTGGTTGTGAACCAGGGTGCCGATCAGACATTCACTATCACTGCGAACAGTGGATATCAGATATCTGACGTGCTGGTAGATGGTGTGTCCCAGGGTGCTATTAGCACTTATACATTTACCAATGTGACTGGGGATCATGCTATTTCTGTTAGTTTTGATGTTGCCCCCCCCGCAACCGCAACAGTGACAGGGAAAATTACCAATACAGACACTGGGAAAGGCCTCTCCGAGGCCGCTGTTTCCTTCAATCAGGGAGCGTATGTATTGACCACAGCGTCCGACGGGACATTTTCCTCCTCTGAAATACCCGCCGGGACCTACCAGGTGGAAATATCAGCCGCCAACTTCTATGCAAAAGCACTCTCAAACGTAACCCTTTCCGCCGGTATGACAAACGACCTGAGCTCTGCCCTCACACCCAAGTCCCCGGAGATTCTGTCGACCGGCGCAACCCCTGACGAAGTATATAACGATGGATCAACCACCCTTCTTACAGCGGCGGTGACCCATCCGGACGGTTCTGGAAGCATTTCATCGGTTGTTGTTGACCTTGCACAGATCGGCGGGAGCGCGTCCCAGGAGATGTATGACGATGGAACCCATGGAGACGCTGTTTCACGGGACGGCGCCTACAGCTATCAAACAACTGTGGCCACCGGCACTCATGTTCAACAGTTTTCATTGAATGTGACGGCAACTGATCTGAAAGGGTTTAGGGCATATGGCAATATAGACCTTAATGTAATCAAAAAGATCATTGTGAACGCGCAACCGGAACAGGTAGACACCAACACCGTAACCAATTCCCTTTCCAACCAGACCCTTGTTATTTCATTTACGTTGGCATCATCGAAGACATCTAAATCTGGCGGTTTTCAAAGTGAAAGCGGATGTTATGTGGAGCTTACCGTTTACAGGCCCGATGGAACGGTATACGGTGTATATAACGTAACTGAATCGATAGATATTTCTATCCCCAAGGCAGAAGCTGGTGACTGGAAGGTTAAGACGGTAAACAAGTGCACCACTTCCGTAACCTATGAGATTGAGACAAAGGGGAGCGGGACCGGGATGTTGGTGGGAAGGGTAACCAATGCCTATACGGGCCTTGGGATCGTGGGAGCCACGGTAACCTGCAATACGGGAGGCGCTACGGTTACCCTGGATGACGGCTATTTTACCGGGGTTGCGGTTGCAGGAACGGATGCTGCCGTGATTTTCACCGCTTCCGGATATAATACCAATGTTCAGGTGGGGCAGGCCATCATAGCCGGAGACGTGACGTCGCTGTCCGTTCAAATGCTTCCCGAAAACTTTCCCCCGCAGCCGGCGCCTTCGTCACAGAAATTATCCGTGGTGAACGACCCCAGGGAAGATCCCGATCCTCTGGCTCAACCCTTTGCGGCTAAAGAACTGCAGGGGAATCTGCTGCTCAATGCGCTGTTTCCCGATTACCAGCAGCCCGTCAATATTTATCTGGGCCTGGTTCTGAATCTTCCGGGGTACACAAACAAGCTCTTTCTGTTTAAAAACAACAACGAACTGGTGGAATACACGGATACGCTCTGGCCATGGAGGGAAGGGGGGACTGCCGCACAAACGGCGCAGGTCCTTTCTGTTCCATTGAATCTTCTCCCTTCTTTTAATTGCAGCTTCTATTCCATGGTTACAACAGATCCGGTTTCTTTGAGCAATTATGAAATTATTTCTTTTACCCTGTCGATCAATCAGGCTGCGGCAGAGTCGGGCACGGCAACGATGGATTTGTTTTTGAAAAAGTTAAACTTGACAAATGGGCGGTCCGGTTTCTGATAGCAGTGCAGTAAACAAAGTCCCGGCCAGATCGGAGCCTAATATGCCATTTGCAAAAAAACTTGCACTGTTTTTTGTTTTTGCCATGATATTTATGGGTAACGACGCACTTGTTTTTGCCCAGAATATTACCCAACAGGTACAGATAAGCTCCTCCCCTAATCCTGTAGGGTCGGGGGCTCGGGCCCTTGGAATGGGGGGGGCATTTATCGCGGTTGCCGATGATGCTACCGCCGCATCGTGGAATCCGGGGGGATTGATCCAGCTTGAAAAGCCGGAAGTTTCCATGGTGGGATCCTGGTATACAAGAAGCGAGGATTTCAGTTCCGATGCCGAATCGGACCCCTTGGGCGACTCCAGCACGGACAGCGCGGATTTGAACTATCTCAGTGCGGTATATCCTTTTAACTTTCTGAACAGGAATATGGTGGTTTCGCTGAATTATCAGCGCCTCTACGATTTCAACAGGGACCTCAACTTTGCCTATTCCTATCGGGGACAATATGATCCGAAGTTGAGTTACGGATTGACGCAAAACATCGAAATCAAGCAGAGCGGCGGCCTAATCGCTATTTCGCCTGCCTATTGTGTTGAGGTCATTCCAAATCTCTCTTTTGGAATGACCCTCAACTTCTGGACCGACGCCTTTTTCGATAATGGCTGGAACAGGATCTATTCATCGCGGGGGTCAGGGTACACAAACATAGGTGATGTAACGTATAACTACGCTACAGGCGCCGACATTCGAGACAAATACGAGTCTTTGTGGGGTTTTAATGCCACAATCGGATTCTTGTGGGATGTTTCTGAACTTATCTCCATCGGTGGTGTTTTCAAGACCCCCTGGACCGCAAATATGCACCACACTTACGCATCTTCAGAGTTTCAGCGCTACGCGGATTCAAACGTCACTTCCAGTTACACGGATTCCTTTGAAGAGCAGGTGGAGCTTGATTTCCCCCTGTCATACGGACTGGGGATCGCCTTTCGTTTTTCAGACGCTTTTACATGTTCACTGGACGTTCACAGAACCGAGTGGGGCAGCTTTGCCTACAGGGATGGAAACGGGGTGGAAACAAGCCCAATTGACGGCCGACCCATGGCGTATTCCGATATAGGACCTACGCACCAGGTACGCATGGGCGGGGAATATCTGCTTATTCTTGAACGAACCATTGTTCCCCTCCGTGCAGGTCTTTTCTATGATCCCGAACCTGGAGAAGATGGAAGTCGTGCTTTCTACGGATTCAGCGTCGGCTCTGGGGTAAGTTATGGCCCGCTTGTGCTTGATGCGGCTTACCAGTTTCGATTTGGAAACAATATCGACGGGGTGGTCCTCTCCCATCCGGGCTCTTCAGCAGATATACGACAACATGAGATTCTTGTTTCTGCTATCTATCACTTTTAGCGGGGGGGTAATTAGCGTCTGAACGAAAACTCGAAATTTCGAACTTTGAGAAAATTGTTCATCGGAAATACCGGATCGGAGATCTGGATCTCCCTATGATAGCTCGTAATAATTTGGGGTTTTTTGAAAATTTGTGGTCGGAGTGCTCTATAGCGACACAGTTAAACATACCCGTCTAATCCGAGACGATAGCACATAATTTGCGGGAAGTATTGATACAACCGGGTTGCTGAGTAAAACAGAAAATCAACCGCCCGGTAGAAAGTATTTTCCCATAAGCAGGAAAGCTCTTATCCAAATGGTGAACTCATTTCAGAAGGAGAAATAAAATGGCCAAACTCTGGAATATTTGCATCAATATGCTCTGTATGTTCGGCTTCATATACATCTTGATCGCACTGATTTCCTGAATGGACGTTTTCAAAAAAAATATAATTCCCGGGCATTTTCCCTGCGGCATTTAAGGCCACACGGAAAGGCCCTATCTTTTTCTCATCCCTGACTTCCTTCTATTGATTCCAGCGTTTCAAGTTTTCCAATCTATACGCACGCAATTCTCATTCCGGCTATTTTTCCCATAATGAGAATTGCCGTGCGGTTTTCGCTTGACATGAATACATTCATATTGTAGTTACATTATAGCCACAGTTCAAAATGGATGTGTGCTGGTAAATGGGGATTTTTGTGCATTGTAAAAAGAGGTTAACGAATGAGATTAAAAAATAAAGTGGCATTGGTTACCGGAAGCAGCCGGGGTGTGGGAAGAGCAGTCACCCTTGGCTTTGCCGCAGAAGGCGCGAAGGTGGTGGTGAACTATACATCCAATGAAAAGGCTGCCAATGAGGTAGTGGAAGCCGTTCAAGCTTTGGGGAGCGAGGCTATCGCCGTCAAGGCGGACGTAGCAAAAAAAGAAGAGGTGGAAAAACTGGTCGGCGCCGCGGTGAAAACCTTTGGGAGGCTGGATATTCTCGTGAACAATGCGGGGTTCACTCGCCCTTCGCTGATGCTTAAGATGACCGAGGACCAGTGGGACCAGGTAGTGGATATCCATCTGAAAGGCGCATTTCTCTGCGCACAGGCAGCTGGAATCCAGATGAAAGAACAGAACAGCGGAAAGATTATTAATGTCACGTCCGTGGCAGGTCTCGTGGGGACGGTGGGGCAAGTCAATTACAGCGCGGCAAAAGGGGGGCTTCTCAGCTTGACCAAGTCCATTGCGCGAGAACTTGCTCGATATAATGTCTGCTGCAATGTCATATCGCTGGGCATTGTGGCCACCGATATGACGGAAAAGATTCGATCGGACGAAAAACTGAAAGAAATTTATATGAACCGAATCCTTTTGAAGCGNTTTGCCGAGCCCAAAGACATTTCTCCAGCCTTCGTGTTTCTGGCTTCCGATGAAAGCGATTATATCACAGGTCAGTTGCTCTGTGTTGACGGGGGCTATGGTATGATCTAGTCAAGGGTCAAGAGGACAACCATTTATCAAGCAATAAGGAGGACGAAAATGACAATACCCGATAAAATCCAAACATGGCAGATGGTCCAGCCCACAACACGCAACAGGGAAACCGGTGAGGTCACCCCGGGCAAAATTGAAAAAACCGAGATACCCGTGCCCGCGCTTCAAGCTGGAGAAGTACTGGTGGAAGTGGCCGGTTGCGGTGTTTGCCACACGGACCTTGGATATTTTTACGATGGCGTGCCAACGGTTTCAAACCCCCCGTTGACATTGGGTCATGAGATTTCAGGAACCGTAGTGGCCGGGGATGAAGAGTGGATCGGGAAGGAAGTTATCATCCCTGCCGTGATGCCCTGCCGAAAGTGCATCCTCTGCAAGACCGGCCGGGGAAACCGATGCCTNGACCAGAAAATGCCCGGCAACAGTCTCGGTCTCTATGGCGGTTTTTCAAGCCACATCCCTGTGCCGAGCATTGATCTTTGTGAAGTCAAAAATCGAGGAGACATGCCCCTTTCCCATTTGGCCGTCGTCGCTGATGCTGCGACCACGCCCTACCAGGCGGCCAAGAGGGCCGATCTGCAGCCGGGCGACAATGTCATTGTAGTCGGGATTACCGGCGGCGTAGGTCAGTATGTGGGGCAGGTGGCCAAGGCATTGGGTGCAAATACCGTCGTCGGGATCGCACGAAATCAGGAAAAATTAGACAGGGCCCTCAACTTCGGCGCCGACTTTGTCATCAACTCTACTGACAAGGATGCCAGGGCGGTATCGAAAGAATTCAAGGGGATATGCAAGGGAAACGGCTTACCCAATTTTGGATGGAAGATCTTTGAAGTGACCGGGGCGAAAGGCGGTCAGGAGATCGCTCTGACCTTGCTGGGATTTACCGGCAAGCTGATTGTGGTGGGATTCGGCCTTGCAAAAACCGAATATGCCATTGGTCGTCTGATGGCTTTTGATGCAGATATCATAGGTACGTGGGGATGTCTCCCCGAGTACTATCCCATTGTCCTGAATATGGCCCTGAGCGGTAAAATTAATGTGGAAAAGTTTGTTGAAACCCGTGCCATGAGCACGATTGCCAAGACATTTGCCGAGGCCCATAAGACGCCGCCCATGAAGCGGATTGTGCTGATTCCTGATTTTTAGGGGTTGTCCCCGGTCAAATGTAAAGAGCAGAAAACAGGAAACCAAAATAGAAAAAAGGAGAAAAAATTATGGCCTTAGAATGGATGCCAAGAGAAAATGAAATAAAGGATCATGCACTTCACACGGATGGTCACTGGGGAGCGGAAGCCCCCTGTGTGGTGTACGAAAAGCGCCCTTTAACAGATCCCAAGGGAAATGTGGTGGATGGACTTTATGTATCCTGGATTCGCTTGAACAACCCCAAACAGTATAACTCCTATACGACGGAGATGGTCAAAGGGGTCATCGCGGGTTTTGAAAACGCCTCCCTGGATCGCAGCGTCGTTGCGGTGGTGTTTACAGGTACGGGCCCATTCGCCTTTTGTACCGGCGGGAATACCAAGGAATACAGTGAGTTTTACAGTCTTCGCTGCGATGAATACGGTCAGTATATGGAACTGTTCAATCACATGGTGGATGCCATTCTGGCCTGCAAGAAACCGGTCATCTGCAGAGTTAACGGCATGAGAGTCGCCGGCGGCCAGGAAATCGGCATGGCCTGCGATCTTGCCATCTCTTCAGATCTGGCCATTTTCGGTCAGGCAGGTCCCAAGCACGGCTCCGCTCCTGTGGGCGGGGCTTCGGACTTCCTTCCCTGGTATCTCAGCATTGAAGATGCCATGTGGAACTGCATCTCTTGTGAGATGTGGTCCGCCTACAAGATGAAAATGAAAAACCTCATCAGCAAATGCGTGCCTGTCCTGAAGGTGGATGGCCAGTGGGTCAGGAATCCCCTGATCATCACCGACAAGTATGTGGCTGATGGAGAGATTGTTTACGGTGAATACAAGAAAGGCGAAGAAGCAAAAGAGGCACGGGCCTTTGTCAAGGAACATCAGGCCAACGCTGATTTTGAGCTGCTGGACAAAGAGGTCGACAAGATCGTATGGACATTTGCGAACCTCTTCCCCGGATGTCTCATCGAATCCATCGACAGTATTCGCCAGAAGAAAAAATTCTTCTGGGATACCATGAAGAATGCCCACAGGCACTGGCTGGCAGCCAACATGGGCGGGGAAGCTTTCTTGGGATTCGGCGCCTTCAATACCAAACGTATCACCGGCCAGGATACCATCGACTTCATTAAGTTCCGACAGAATATCGCCGAATGCAAGACCTGGGATCTGGACATGTTTGCGGAAGTGCTCGGAAAACCCCAGAAATAATTGTTTTTCGAACTCATTCTTATGGCAGGCGGGTCCATGAACAGGCCTGCCTGCCGTTTTTTTTATAAGGAGCATTTGCTATGGGATACAGTCACATTGAAGTCCGGTTTGAGAATGGCTTGGGGACAATAACCCTGAACAGGCCACCGGTAAACATTCTGAACATCGCCATGATGGAAGAAATCAACGGCGTGCTTGCGTCTTGGAAGGGGAAAAAAGATCTGAAGCTGGTACTTTTTGATGCGAAAGGCAAATGTTTTTCGGCGGGCGTGGATGTGGGGGAACACATGGGCGATATGGCGCCGAAAATGATTGACGCCTTTCATGGCATTTTCCGACTGATGGATAAGCTTGGCATCCCCACTGTTGCCTCGGTCTACGGTTCCTGTCTGGGCGGGGGATGCGAACTGGCCATTTTCTGCGACCTGGTCATCTCCTCCGAAGATGCCAAATATGGCCAACCGGAAGTCCAGGTAGGTGTTTTCCCACCCATTGCCGCCCAGATCATGCCCCGCATCATCGGTCGAAAGGCCGCCATGGATCTGATACTGTCGGGAAGAATAATTTCTGCTGAAGAAGCCATGGGCATGGGTTTGATCAATAAAGTTGTGACCAAAGACAACTTGAATGCCGCCACACAGGATTTCTGTAAACCTTATCTCAAGTTGAGCGCTGAAGTTCTGAGAAAAACAAAAAAGGCCATAACGGCAGGTTTGATGGACGATTTCGAACCCTCACTCAAGGTGATCGAAGATATCTACCTGGAGGAACTCATGCCCACGGCAGATGCCCAGGAAGGATTGAATGCTTTTCTGGAAAAACGAAAACCGGTCTGGAAAAATGAATGACGGCTTCCCCCGATGCAGAAGATGCATCGGGGGGATGCCTATCCAAGCTCCCTCAACACAGCCTTCACCTGTTCTCCAAAAACCTCGTCAGGAATTCCGTAAACCCCTGCCTCTAAAATCTTTGGAAGGCGTAAAGGGCATTTCCTTGTCTCTATCCCAACCGTGATCTGATTTCTTCTTTTCCCTTTCTTTCAGTTTCATCTTTTAAATCCTTTCGGTGGCGGTCTTTGGACCGGGATAAAGTTTTTTTTCACTTCCTTATAATCGCACCACATGGACATCCTCTCCCAGGCCCGAAGTATCCGTTCCGTGCCATCAAAACCGTCACAGGTTCAATAGTTCAGGGTTCAAAGGTTCACAGTTTACGTGAAAACGGTTCAACGATCTTTCTTTTGAACTCTGAATCTGTGAACGGTTACTCAAAAACATACCACTTGCCGGGAACAAGTTCCTTGAAGTTAATGTTGGACTTCTCGGCGATTATCTTTTTTAACTCCGAGAGGTCAGTCTTTTTGCTTCCTTGAAAAAGGGGATCATGGTGCTGGGGAATAACGATCCTGCAGCCGGAGGCGACGGCAAGCCCGGCGATTTCTTCCTCCATGCCATGTACTGTATTCCCGGCCAAGACCTGTAGCAGAGTGATATGGGCCCTTGCCGCCCTGGCGGCCTCAATAATGGCAGGAC
>DUZB01000059.1 GCA_013349725.1 Deltaproteobacteria bacterium
CTGATAAAAGAGCTGGAAGCGATCAACGTTCCGTCTCATACGGTATGCGCCAACCTCTACTCTCCCGTAGATAACATCGTGCTGCCTCCCGAATCTCTTGCGGCAGCGCCGGAAAACTGGATACAGGAAAAGACAGCTCCCATTTCTCACGTGACATGCCTCTATCACAAACCCACATTCAACCAGGTGTTCAGACTTCTCTCACGGTTTGCCGGGAACAGTTTTAAAAACAGTGAAGAATCGAGGGAGGTATTGTGATGACTTTAAGAAAAGGTCTTCTTCAGCTGTTCCTTATCGTATTCTTCCTTGCCCTGTGTTGGGGTGGTTTCTTTCTTGTGAAATCCACACTTCAGCTTCCATTCAGGGCAACCAACGATGCCCTGCACAAGGAAGGCGCCATCATTACGCTCGATTCCCTGATCCCTGCAGGTACATACATAGAGGAGAAGACCACCATCGGCGAAGTGGCCAGGATTCGATTTTCGGTTAAGAGCTCAGGGGTCCAGAGGGTGATGGACGGCCTTTTCAAGCAGGTTCCACCCGAATACCGGCTCATTGGGAACCTGGTGCTGTTCCTTTTCTGGGTCCTCTGCTATTTGACCTTTTTGAGGGTATTTACTTTCTTAGGGTATGGTCGGGCTTTTCGCACAAGCCTTCTTCTTGCCGGCGTCACCTATTATTTCATGCCCGATCCCATGTCAGGAGCCATGGACGATTTTTTCTTCCTGGGTTTTCCGATCCTGATCATCATTATTCGCTTTTACATGGTTCGAAAGAAAAGAAAAAAACTTGCGGAATCATAGCCTCATCGGTTTCATTGTGCTCATTGCATCACATTACGTTTCAGGTTCCGGGACATGGCCGGTATAAAGGCTTACCCCGTAGGGAACCCGGTCCACCTTGAAATCGTGGGGCTTGGTGAAAAAGGGATCATCGACCACCTGTTTCAGCAACTCATCTCTGTATCGCGGGTGGGCGATGCTGGCAATGGCCACAGCCTTGTTTCCGGTGGTCAACCCACGGAGGTCTGCGACCCCGTATTCCGTCACAATCACCACGCCGTCATAGGAAGATGCAGTCAGGGTGACGCCGGCCGGATGATGGGGCACGATCTTGGAGTGGCCTTTGTTCGTGATGCTCTTGACCGCTATAATGGGCGCACCGTATTCCCGGCGGCTGATGGCCCGAATGAAATCGGGCTGGCCACCGACACCGCTGTAATATTTTCGAGGATCGATGAAATCGGCCCAGACATTGCCGAACAGGTCGATGCCCATGGCCGTATTGATAGAGATGAACGGACTGTTTTTGCGAATGATTTCAGCCCCGTTTGTGTAACCGCATGGACGCATCTGCACGCCGGTACGCATATGGCAGAAGTCATAGAGGTCTCTTGATCCCATGATCAGGGATGTGGTGCTGTAGCCCAGATTGGCCTTTTTCTTGCGGTTGGTGACAATCCCCATCTTCTGCAGCAGCATGAGCCCGTCGCCGTACAGTTCGGTCTGCACCCCCAGATCCCTGAACCCGCTGTCCCGGATGATGCCGATGACCGAATCGGGGATTTTGCCGATCCCTGTCTGAAGCGTCACGCCGTCTTGGATAAAGTGTTCGACAATGAGTTCGCCGATTCTCCTCTCCGCATTGGGCAGATCGTCGAAATCGGGCGGATCGAAGGCATAAACCGGCTTGACATCCGCTTCCACCAGATAGTCTATGGAACCGGCATCCACCACACTTTGCCCCTCGGTGAACGGCATGGACGGATCCAGTTCGGCCACCACCACCCGGGCATGATCAATGGCCGTATGGATCGCCTCCACGGATAGTCCCAGGCTGTATTCGCCGGTGTGGGGATTCCGGGTCACTTTCATCAATACTACATCGGTCTGGTATTTCTGACCGGAGCCGATCAGGCCGTCCACATTGGCGAGCGTACAGGGAAGATAGTAGGCACGCCCCTGGTTGGCGGCTTTTCGCACCTCTCCTCCTGAAAAAATGGAGTAGGCCATCACCCGGTCCTGCAATCCTTCTTCCAGATAGGGGATCGGTCCCTGAAGCAGGAGATGCACCATCCGCATAAAGGGCAACTGTGGCGTACCGGCCTTTATGGCATGAGCCAGAGATTCAATGAGGGTGGTTGGTGTTGCAGCGTTGGATCCAACATAGCAGTTGATGGATGTTCGTCCCTTGAGGTGTGCGGCAATGACCTCGCCCAGTTGATCCGCGAAAATAATCTGTGGTGTTTTCATCATGGTTTCGTTCCTTTTTGCATGCTTAATAGGATGAACAGGGACTGAAGGGCTCTTGTGACGAACAATCGTCCAGGAAACCGTCTTGTATGGTCACCCCCATCTCTTTGGCGATCGCTTCCAAATAACTCACACGTTTTTTGGCAGCCTCCGGATTACTGGCGCCCGGTCCGCACTCGACGCCGCCATTGATGATATTACGGATACATCGTGCGGCTCTGATACATCAGGGCAAATATTTTCCCCGACATTTGCCCCACCCCGGTACGCCTGAAAATCAACTGTTGCCAGATTAAGCTGGAATCAATCAAAATGTCAATACGGGTAAACTTTTAGGTAAAAACTAAGCGAAGTTTTTCACGTTTCCTCATCACAAGCATCTTCCCGATATCGTTGAAGAGAGTGAAGAGCCTGCGCTATTTGATGTATTGCTGGAAATTGCCCAACGGGAACGGACTTATCCCTCAGACAAACCCGCACCCCAAGCCAAGGGAATTGCTATCGCATTAAAATCCGTAATCCCCCAAGAGAAATAATTTGCCTTTCCCTTTTTTATTCCCACTCCCGCGGATCGAAAAATCGTCCGGATGGAAGTCTTAAACTCTTTCCAGGGAACATGGTTGTCTGCCTGATGGTGAGAGTCTTTCAGTACGACGGACTGTCCCCTTTCTATCTTAAGAAATTTTTCAACGTCGCCATTCTGAGCGCCGTGTAAGCGGCGGACAATAACTCACTATTGTAAGCCCCGAACTTGACATAGGGGAGAATTCCGCTTTCAGGCTTCCCGTAACAGTAAATAGATAACAGTTCCTCCTTTGAAAACTGCTCAACTTTCCATCCATTGGACTGCAGCCTCGTCTTGAGGTTATCCATATCCCTATAACCGTCTTTCGGCTTCAACTTCATCCGGACGGGATTCATTGGAATCTTTATTTCTTTTCCATCAGCCATCTCAAATGCAGCGTCCCCGATCTTTTTCATTTTTTCAAAATCCAAATAATCCGAGAGGGCGCCATTGCGGTCTCTTTCAATCACCCGGCGCTGTGCATCCCCTGCCCGGCAATCAATATAAAGGATCACTTCGAAATTTTCGATATCCTGTGTTCTGAAAAGTCGTATATTCTCGTAAATACGGCCCGGCAAGAAATAATATGGCTCCCGCATGTCTTTCAAATGCAGGCATCTCCAGTAAAGACCAGTCCGTTTGGCAAGACTTCTCCCCAGCGTGCTTTTCCCGGCTCCCGGAGGCCCGTCAATACCGATAAGATTCGGAAATATTTGTTTTTCATAAAGTATACCGACAATAAGGTCGGCACACCGGTCAACCGCTGCGATATCTTGATAGGGTCTTTCCAAACTGCCGGTAAGAAGCTTTCTTACTCCTCCTTTCACAGCCGATTTTACAGTGTCTTTTGCCAGAAGATTCGCTGTCGCGGAGGTGAGAAAAGAAGCCGCCATGCCTCCTACAATAGCCCCATGGGGCCAACTGCGTTTTCTGTGGTGATTTACCGGTTTTGATGATTGCGCCATTTTCGACCTCGCTAAGGAGAAATCCGGTGCCATAGTCAAAACGGGGCGAAATCCGTGTGCCAAAAAGTGGAATCGATATTTTCATGGCGTCTCATCTCCCTGGTATCCGAACGGGCAATTTGCATGCCAACATTTCCGATAAAGGACATTTTGATTGTGATGACAAATGGTTCAACCTGGAAAAAATAACAGTGTATGAAAAACGGACATTGAAATGGTTTCAGTTATGGGAATAGCAGAGCGCAACTGGTTGCAGTAGTGCAATCCATTTTGGAAGGTTTAACGATGAGGGTGAAGAAATCATGGTTGAAAGTCGTTTATTTTGACAGATTTTTTACAAGTTAGAGGCAGAAGGAAAGATAGTTGTGATTTAGAAAATTTACGTCTTCAATGCCGGAAGGCGTATCTTAAAGATCGTCCCTCCGTCCAATCCACTTTCGACATCGATCGCACTTAAGTGCCCGTAGATTCTATGTAAACGACGAGAAGATTGGAGATGCTCCTGGAACATCGATCCGTTTCGCTCTCCACAACGGATAGATATCCTATAAATTTTTCCGCGCTTTCGGGGGGCAAAGCAGGTTTTCGACCGTGAACACGGTGTATGAACCGGCTGCAATGAAAGGAAAAATAGGTGGAATAATAAGAAGCCTGTGCCATCAAAAAGGGCTTGAACTGCATGAATGCCATGCGATGCCGGATCATATACACTTGCTCTTGAGTATTCCCCCGAAATTCAGTTTTTCGAACACAGTCAGATAGATAAAAGGTAAACGCGCTGTCAGAAAACATGTCTTATTAACGTTTCTGTTAAGCATCCAAGGATGGCATAGTTAATGCACAGTGACATGACCAACAGGTAGGAGAATAAAAATGAATTTTCACCGGAAACTAAAAAGATCGAGGTTGAGGGTCCCGCGGAAATCCCGGGCTGTTACAAAGAGGCTGCCTCTGCGTGAAAAACAGCGATTGTCTCCGGCAATTAAGATTTATATGCTGAATGTAGGGATTCAGACCGTTAAAAGGAAAATACACTCTTTGGAGAAACGGACCAGGGCGTTTGGGAAGGCCTCCCATCCCCGTCCTTACATAGCATTTGTTGACCCGGACAGGTGTGTTGGGTGTGGGACCTGCAGCGAGGTCTGCCCCGCCGGCGCCATCACCGTTCAAGAGACGGCCAATATCGATCGAAACCGATGCACTGGTTGTGGCGATTGTTTAGAACGGTGTCCCGCGGATGCGATTACCCTGCAACCATTGAACAAGGATTGCAGCAAAGCGTTTCGCGGCGACGTTTGAGCCGTTACAAAAAAAAGGACCCGGCATTCAGGTTCGCTTCGACAAACGAATTTTGGCTGCCGAAATATCATGACGCCCCGATCGGTGGAAGGAGAAACCGAAATGAAAAGGACAGTTTTGGTGATATCCGGTGCATTTGTTTCCGGTGTAGTGCTTGGCGCCAACCGGCCACTTCTGAAATTTTTGTCTCCTTCAGCAAGGGCCGGAGGCAAAGGGATTGCAAAGATGTATCATTGCCTGCTTACATTCATAGTCAGACGGAAGGAACATATTGAAGATCTTGTCGCAGAAGCCAAGATGTGAAAATACTGTAAATGGGATGAAAGGACGATTGTTCTTTTCTCATGCATGCCTGACCCGAAGCGGCTATATCCCCGTCTGAGGTGAGACGCTGGGACTGGAGGTGAATATGAACGCCGGCGTAAATCCGGATAAAACAGACAGTGACGATCAGGTGGCGTATAAGCGTGTTCGGGTTTATCCAGGACGAATCAGACTTGATATCGAAGAAATTTTCCACAGTCGAAATGAAAAAGTAAGAAATTTCCTGGGCAAGCTGGCCCATACGCCTGGCGTTACTCAAGTAAAATTCAGTGCTGTTACAAAAACGGCAATCATCCATTACACGCCCGACACCCTCAAACCGCAGGAGATTTTCAGCCGCGTACGCAATGGTCACCCAACCCGGGAAATGGACGAAGCGGCTGAACAAGAATTAGATATTATCATAAACTATACAATGAGCAAGAAAGGGGGTGACCTGGAGCTTTTAAAAATCAATCGATATGGAGATCGGCTAACCACATGGAAGATCAAAAGAGATGTCCCGGGCCGAATTCGATTGAGGAATCCCTTCCTGCTGCAAAACAGGTTTCTTGCTAAAAGGCTGGATTTCGAATTGGCCAAAACAACCGAAATAACAAAATACAATGTCAGTTATATATCCGGGGGGGTTCTGATTGTATACAATGAAAAGGTACTGAACAAAAACAGGCTCATTTGTCAATTGGACCAGATACTTTTCACTTTTATGCAGGAAGCCGAAGACCCTGTCCAAAAATCCAATAAACTTGCGCTTTCCTCGGCGTCAATGGTTTTCGCGGTCGTGGCGGGAAACTTCGCGCCTTGGCTCATCCCGTTCAGCGTGATGTTAATTCTCTACACAGCCAAGCCTATTTTTCAAAGAGCCATAAAAGCCGCGTTTGAGGAAAGAAAGATCAAAGTTGATCTATTGGATGCTCTGGTCACTATTTTGGGTCTGGTCTTCGGGCAGTTCGGTTCAGCCGCATTTATGGTCTGGATATTGGACATGGCAGATAAACTGATGGAGAAAACAACCGAGCAGTCCAAAATATATCTGGATCAAATATTCGGGAAACAGGTTCGTTTTGCCTATTTGCTAAAAGATGGACAGGAAATTCAGGTCCCGATTGAAACCTTAAAGCAAAATGATATCATCTCCGTCAACACCGGGGACCAGATTCCGGTCGACGGGATCGTTGTTGACGGCGAGGCGATGATTGACCAGCATAATATTACCGGGGAATCGGCGCCCGTGGAGCGGAGCGAAGGCGAAGAAGTCTTTGCCTCAACGCTGCTGGTGGCAGGAAAGGCGCTCATAAAAGCGCTTAAAACAGGTGAAAATACCTATGCCTCTCAGATCATCCACATTATCAACGCCGCGACAGTGCATAAGGTAAAAGTTCAATCCATAGGAGAACGCCTGGCAGACAGGATGGTTGTCCCGACGCTTGGTATGGGGGCGCTGGGGTTGCTTGCAGCCGGGCCCAATGCACTGCTGGCCATCATTAATTCGGATTACGGTACGGGGATCAGGGTCGCGGCTCCTGTCGCAATGCTATCCCACCTGGCGATTGCGGCCAAACAGGGCGTCCTGATCAAAGAAGCTCACGTACTGGAGAGCCTCAAGGATACCGATGTCGTCCTTTTTGACAAAACAGGCACGTTAACCAAGGAAGTCCCCGAGGTTTCCAGGATTATACCGGCGGATGGATCGTTTGAAGAAACGCAAATCCTCCTTTACGCCGCTGCGGCAGAGCAAAGGTTTTCCCACCCGATCAGCCGCGCCCTCCTGACTAAGTCCGAGCAGTTGGCTTTGAAACTGCCTCCAAGAAACGACGCAGAATATCAAGTGGGTTTTGGGATCAACGTGCGCATTTATGACGATCTGGTGAAAGTCGGCAGCTCCAGGTATTTTGCAAGAGAAAAGATCCACATTCCGGAGTCGATACAAAAAGAACTCGGAAATACAAGGGCCCAAGGAAAGTCGGCCATCTTTGTGGCGGTGAACGAAAAGCTGGCGGGAATGATAGAATTTCAGTCCAGCAGCAGGCCCGAGGCAGGCCTCGTGATCGATAAATTGAGAAGAAGGGGGATTCGGGAAATTGTTTTGATCTCCGGGGATCACGAAGCACCAACCAAATACCTGGCGGATCAATTGTGTGTGGATCGCTATTATTCCGGAATCCTTCCGCACGAAAAGGCGGAACATGTAAGGCTACTGCAACAAGAGGGCAAAAAGGTGATTATGGTTGGGGATGGTGTGAATGATTCCGTCGCCCTATCATGTGCCGATATCGGCATATCCATTAGTGGGGCATCGACAATTGCCATGGATGTTTCCGATGTTGTATTTATGGATGGAGATCTTAATAAATTTGATTATTTATTTGATATTTCTGAAGCTTTCAATCGAAACGTAAGACGGAGTTTTTTAATGATATTGATTCCCAACACCCTTTGTATAGCCTTGGCCTTTTTTCGACTCGCCGGTCTACCGGTTTCAATGGTTTTAAATAATGGATTCAACTTCCTGGCAACCATCAACGGAATGCTTCCATATTTTGACCGGAAAAATTCAAAAAAGCCCTGAAAAGAAGCGTATTCGGGTGAGCGCCGAAAGAAAGGAAATAACAAATGTTACGTACAATGACCCAGGATAATGTTCAACGATTTATATCGATGAAATCGAATCGCCTGCAACCCGTCCCCTTATCTGAAACTGATCTGTTACCCGGAGACCATATTTTCGTTAAACGAAGCAGCAGGATGTATAAACACCACGGGATTTACATCGGCCATGGAAAGGTTATCCATTTCAGCGGTTCCATAAGAGAAAAGATAGACCCTTTAGTTCGCCAAACCGATCTTTCAACGTTTCTGAAGGGCGGGATACTGCAAAAAAGAATCCATGATAAGATACTCCCTGCTTCCGAGACGATCCGTATCGCTAAAGAGCAACTACGGAAAAGAAATTTTTCAGTGATTTGGAATAACTGCGAGCATTTCGCAACATATTGTGCAACAGGAAAGAAGAAGAGCCGGCAGGTGAAACACGGCTTATACGGTTTGAGTGCCGTCGCAGCCGGGATACTGATTCTCGCTTTAACCGGAGCTGTACTTCATCGCTAATTCGAAAATCCTGAAAAGTAAACCCTACCGTTGCATTCATCCGGTCAATACGTAACCGGTTATGCGCTTATGCATCGCTGTTAACCCACAGATGCCGGATACTGGTCAAAGATCCCGTCTTTAGCGGGGATACCAGATGCTGGTCAAGGATCTCGCCTTTTGAGAGGATATTCAAGAAGGCTCAAACGGTGCAAAAAAAACCAGAATGCGGAGACCAGTATCCAGGATCAGTCGGTATTGGCAATGGTTTTCGTTGCAGCTACTCAGTTTGAACAGGAATTTTCATGCAACTGAAGGGTAAAGAAAGGCAGGGAAACATAAATAAGAGAAATCCACGAGGAAGCAATGTAAGGAAAAATTGAAAATGTTTCATGAAACCATAGATAGAAAGCATGCCATTTCGGTCCTGGCCAGGATAACCGCGGGTACTGTCGGATTCATTCTGTCTCCCCTATCATGGTGGAATGATCTGTTCGTAAATTTTCCTCTGAGTTATGCCTTTGCCTGGATTGTCGGCAAATTTTTTAATTCCTTCATGGTGATTCATAAATGGTTGTTTGTAGATTTGTTTGTGCTCGGCTATTTCTTAACCAATCTCATCGGCTTTTTGATGATTCATTCCAGCATATCCGGATGGAAAAGAAATCAAACATTTTCTATTAAAAGCCAGATCGTAATATCAATAATCTACACATTCATCATCGTCTGTTTCTTTTCGTCAACTATTTTTGTTCCCGAAAGCAGCTTTAATATTTTACCCCAGTGGGTGCGGCCATAAAACAAAACACCCAATTCATAATGAAATAGGAATGGGGCAAGTCTGCTCTTGACTCACCTTCTTGAAAAGAGGTCACAAAAGACGATAATCTTTTCTTTTACTGAAAATCAGACTGGAGTTAACGGGGGTGAATTAACAACAAAAATAAAGTGGGAGGTGAGTCAAGAGCAGACTTGACCCCATGAACCTCGCGCCCGAGCCATGATCTATCCTTCCCTCTTCGCGCTCCTTCTGGTCAATGTCCTTGGGAAACTCTATATGGGGTAAGGCCACATTATCCAGGGGAACTCAGTACGCAAAGTTTTCGTTCGTACCGGTAAAAGAAGATATAAAGCCCCAAAGCAAGGAGGAGGAAGTCTCGGAAGATCAATGTCCCGGCAAAGGTCTCCTGGGCTCCGGAGTTTATGGAAAAACAACCGCAGTCAAATTCGTGGCCGCGGATAAGATTTATGGAAAGAGCCGTTATGAAAAACAATAGCATGGCATTGACCATGAGTGCGGCGGACCGTGGATAAAAACCGATGATCAAGGCGATCCCCGTAACAAGCTCCAGGAAAGGCACGATAATGGCAATCAGGTTGATGAACGGGGCAGGGAAGAGGTCGTACCCGTAAATAATTTTTGCGAAAACAGCCGGCGCCAGGACCTTGTCATAACTGGCATATACAAAAATTCCCCCGAGAATCCAGCGTGCCGCCAACTCAGTCCCGCTGTTATCATGAAAAGTTTTGATAAATCTATTCAATGGGATACCCTGCTGCTTCCCATCCCGGGAATCCGTCGATAAAAACGCCTGTCTCCAAATATCCAAACTCCAAAAGACGTTGTGCCAGCTTGTGACTGTCCTCACAGGTTCTGCCTGAACAATAGGTTATGATAGGTTTATCAGGGGGATATTGTTCAGAAAAGGCCTCAATTTTTTCATCAAATTGCCCCACCGGCAAAGAAACTGCTCCCTTGATATGTCCTTCATCATAATCATCCTGTGATCGGGCATCCACAAAAACAAACTGTTTACTGTCATACAACTTCTTTGCCAAGGTTACGTCGCCGATTTCAAGATCGTTGAGGACAATATGGTTCTTTTCATTGGCCGTAATCACGCCTTTTGCGGTATCCCACTGACCGAACAGTGCAATCCCGGCCGGTGAAAAATAATTAACGGCCAACGCCGCGATGATCGATACGCTCAGAAGGATGCTTATTTCTTTGAATGCTTTCATTGGCCTTTTCATGTCTATTTCAGCAGAGCAAATGAATTTTTAAGGCCGCTTTCAATCGGCGTGCGTTTTCCCAAGAGTGAGCATGTTCCGACAATATCCAATTTGCATTGTAAAAGTAAAACCTATAAGTAAATTGACAACCACTTTTTTGCGCCTAATTTCTTTTCGAGGAGTTTTTTCATAACAACCGTCCAAAAGGAGGATAGACCATGGAAAACGCAATCGAGAAACCATAGCAGCCAATCATCAGAATGCCGCGGATTGGTGAGCCCGCCCCACAGTTTGAAGCAGTCACCACCCAGGGAACCATCAAGCTGGAGGATTTTAAGGGAACCTGGTCGGTCCTGTTTTCACACCCTGCTGATTGCATCTTTTAGGTTACATTTCCCGTAATTGCCGATTTAAACAAAGAGGTGGCAACGAAATACGGGATGATCATGCCCGGTGAAAGCAAGACCGAGACCTCAAAATGGTTCCCCCTTTGCCGTTCAGTAGACCTCAAAGTACACACGTTGAAGCAATCCTCCATCCGCCGAGGTTATGTCCACCCTCCATGGACCGATATAGCGCTGGTCCAAAAGTGTCTTAAAGCTCCAGGTCCTCCAAGGGGACGATTTGATATTCAATGAAATATCGCTGACCTTCCGCCCTTTAAAATAGTAGATGTGTCTGATCGAAGCATGAACGCTCCTGCATTTTATCAAATTCCATATATAAATCCTGTCCGTCGACCATTGAAAAGAATTATTCTCTCCATAGGGACTTCTGTTCTTTACGTCACTGCAAACGACCGCCTCTATAACTTCTGTGTTGTTTTCATGATCCGGTCGAGCTCCTCCTGTTTGTTCGGCTGATGCAACCCCCAAGAGCGGCGTTGCAGGCCTTGGTATTCTCCCGGGTTGCACACTCGGTTGCGGCGCTTCATTGGCTTGCCGGTTTGGCTCCCTCGCCGGTGAAGGATCAACCTGTGCCATTTCGTTGTCTCCATGTTCCATATCTTTTTGCAGGTCCTCTAATTTGGTTGATGATATGGCGTAATCTTTCAGACTCAATGTTGAGACATTGCCTTCCGATCTTAGGGGGAGAGTCGCTTGCAACCCCTTGTCTTTTTGTACCTGAAGATTGGCGACAACATGAGACTTCTCTTGATCCTGAGAAAACAAATGATAAACTCCGAAAGTCAAAAAGAGCAAAATGATGAAGCACAGAAGAAACCAGTTGCTTTTATTGAAGAAAAAGGCAATATGGCCCTGTTTAATTTTGTCTTTCCATATCTCTTGTTCTCTATTCTTGGCATTATCCCTTTCCCGGCAATGTGAATCAAATCGGTCCAGCGTTTCATGTGCGTTTATTCCGATGGCCGTTGCATAAGAAGAGATATACCCTCTGACATATGGTCCTTCAGGAATTTTTGCGAAGTCATCTTTTTCGATGAAATCAAGATACCGTTCCGTAATATGGGTCAAATGGGCAACTTCTCTCAAACTGAACTTTATGGCTTCCCTTTGTATCTTCAGATAGTCCCCAAAGGTTTGCATCTTTTACCCTCCATATTCTCTTCTTCCGTAAACCGGTTCAGCCAAGAATCCACGATGCTTCTGCTCGTTTCTTTGTCCCATTTCGTCAAAAGCTGGATTCGTGTCCATCCATTACAGTTACATGCGTTGTGGGCACGGTTTACAATTGGCAAACAGGCTCTAAGTCCGTCTTTTGAATCTGAAGGTCTTCAATGAGGTATTGAATGCTTCTTGGAGGCATTTTTCTGATGGCGGAAGGCGATTTGTTGATGAATTCTGCCACCTTTCTGTCCGTATCCGTACCTCTTTTTGTTCTTACTCCGTTTGACTTTTTACTTTTGCCTCCAGATTCATGAATCCCTTGTTCCAATTCTTCATTAGCAGCTTTTGTGGCCATCAGAACCTCCTCTCACACGGCGCAAAAATAAAAAGCCCAGCTACCCTTTACCGCAGATAACTAGGCTCCTTCATTTCTCGGCAACCCGGCTATCTTGTCCAAGACCCGTAGCTTTCCGTCCCCATCTCACGATGGGTTTGGCATTCCCCAGGAGAACCTTTCAACCCCGACAGCCTTGATAATGTCTCGTCGGGAGGCAGGCATCCACATTTTCAGGTATTTCTTCTTGCAGCGACCTCCTGAATACAGTTTAAATAACCCCTTGGAAGAATTCATCTCGACATAAAGAGTAAAAACCCATGCTCAGCGCATCGGCAAAGAATAATTACGCAATTCTATTGAGAACTTATAACATTCCCCGAGTACGCATGTCAATGGTGTAAAAATAGTTTTCTCAAGTCAACAGAAGTTTTTCCGGCCCCTGTATTGCGTATTCAAAATAGGTCCCCCGTTTTCATTCACCGCATGAACCTTCTTTAATTGCCTTTAATTAAACCACGGGCTATGCCCGTGTGACCCTAAGGGTTCTACCTATACGGGGGGATAGCCTACCCCATAAACTTTAGATGCAAAGGCTCAAAGTCTCCACTATTTCAAACCTTGAGAATAGTCGTTGTGGTCGCTGGTTTGTGGATGGCTAACGAGCCAGCGAATGTTCAAATGATCCTTTGAGAAAAGTTGCAAAGAACCATAAAGTATTTTCTCGAAACAATTGAGTGTTCAGTAGGATTCTTTGCCCCCTTCGAGGGGGCTTCATCATACCACGTCCTATGGGCGTGGTTGGTGATTGCATCTTTTAGATAGTACCTTATTTCCCGGTTTTCTGTCACAAAAAACAAGCAAATATTTGCGCCTTTGCGTCTTTGCCTGCCCAGTGAAACCTTTTTTGTGGCTACGGACACAAGCCGGGACAATATATAAATCAGCATGTTACAGCAGCTCCTGATGTTGATGCCCTTGGAAGAGGCAATTCTGNAAAATGCTCTACCAGCCATTCGAACGGATCATCAAATTTCGTTCTAAACAGTCGTTGAGCTGCCGTGGT
>DUZB01000060.1 GCA_013349725.1 Deltaproteobacteria bacterium
GCTGGTACGATTACGGCAAATAGCCGTTGGAACGTCCGATGTGGAATGCTCATAGGGAATTCAAAAGAAGGTATTTTATTCAAAAATTCCGGCAGGAATGGAGTCATAAGGTCTTTTTTGCTGCCGCATCTTGGATAAAGCTCCTCCACACGTGGCGGAGGTCCTTATTTGCTGATACATTGCAAAAAATATAGGTTTAGCCAAGTCCTGGTTGTATCAGCAAATAAGGACCGGGGGCTCGATAGGAATCAGATGCGGCAGCAAAAAAGACCTTATGGCGGAATGGGTTCTCTGAATCTCAAATCGACTACCAGAAAATTTGAATAGGATACAGCAAAAGAACAAAATAATAAAAAAGGCAGCTCACAGAAAAGGAGCTGCCTTTTTTATTGCGGACACAGGCCCGATTAAAAAAGCCTATTTATTTTTATGACGCATTTTTTTCCGCAGCTTTCGGTATTTGTGCTTGGTGATTTTTTTTCGACGTTTTTTTACAACACTGCTCATAAACATGACCTCCGGTTGATGATGATTTAACTTTATTCGCTTAAAATCAAGATGTCAACAGATATCTTCCAGCAATCTGAAATATCCATTCTGTTTAGTTTACATAATATATCTTATCAGACGCTGATAATCTGCTCAAGTTTTTCCAGAGCTTCAGTTTTCCTTTGTTTTTTGTTTCTGTACAATGCCTCATCCGCCTCTTTAATGAAGTCCTCCATGCTGATTTCACCTGAGGTTACCGCGTACCCCGCACTTGCATAGATCCCACACGTCTTCTCAATGGAATCCATTATGCGCTTAGATGTCAATTCCGCAATCTCCGGGGCACAGTCTATTAGAATGACTGCAAATTCATCTCCACCGTATCTGAAGCCCGAATCAACACCGTAGCGAATGCTTTGGGTGATGATGGGTCCAATGCTTCTCAAAAGATTGTCGCCTTCAAGATGGCCGAATTGATCATTATATTCTTTGAAATTGTCCAGGTCCAGGAGAATCAGGCCCAGGTCACGCCGCTGCCTTTTTGCCCGCATAAGTTCATCTTTGAGCTTATTGTAAAAATGCCTCTGATTGAAAATCCCCGTAAGCGAATCCGTGATAGATAACCTGTTCAGTTCCTTTCGTATATTTCTTTCTACCAGGGCTCTTTTGAACTTGGCTTCCAGCTCATCCATGCCAAATGGCTTGTTAATGAAATCGGTTGCCCCAACATTAATCACTTCCACATAATTGTATTCCCTCGTGTAACCTGTCATGGCGATTGCAAAAACTTCGGGAAAGCGTTCCTTGATCTGCTTTATCAGTGCAAGTCCATCCATTTCCGGCATGCGAACGTCCGTGAGCAGAAAGCTGTATGCATTCTCTTCAAAGGCAGCTAAAGCTTTCAGCGGATTGCCAATACCGTCTGCCTGGAAACCAAGATGTCTCAACATTTCGGTTACAGGAACTCTTACACCCTCTTCATCATCCACAACCAAAACACGCTCACGGCTGTAATCTATATTTTCTAATCCAAAATCCATTATGCTAAATCTTCAATCTCGCCCCGGAATGAGTTGATGAAAGCCTGTCGAATGCGAATCATGACCAGCTCTCCGGCCGAACTCTTATCGCATTGAAAATTGACAATTTTATTGGTGTCTGTCTTTCCGGTTTTCTGGCCTCCTTTTCTGCTTTCTCCTTCAATGAGGACTACAAAGACTTGCCCTTCAAGTTTCCTATTTTTTTCCCTGGTTATCTGCTCCTGCAAATCCTGAAGAATAGTTAGTCGCGAAGTCTTTACGGATTCAACCACTTTGTTCCCCATTTTCTCCGCTGCCGTACCGGTTCTGTCGGAATATTTGAAGGAGTACAGAGAATCAAATCGGATATGCCGGATCAGATCGATGGTCTCCTTGAAATCATTGTCCGTTTCTCCGGGGAATCCTACCATAACATCGCTTGTAATGGCAATCCCGGGATTGACGTTTCTAAGATTTTCGACCAGTTTCATATAATCTTCCCGGGTATAGCGTCTCTTCATGGATTTGAGTATTTGATTCGAACCGGCTTGAAATGGAAGATGTATATGCGAACAGAGGGTTGGAATATCCTTGAAAGATTGAATGAGATCCAACGAAACGTCCTTCGGATGGGATGTGGTGAAACGGAGCCTCACCAGGCCTTCTACGCCACCGAGTCTTTTTAGAAGGTCAGGGAAACGCCAGCGCCTGTTACCTTGTTTCCAGTTGTAGGAGTTGACGTTTTGCCCCAGGAGCGTAATTTCTTTGACTCCCTGGGATATCAGGGAATGGGCTTCGCCCAGGATGTCATCCACTGGTTTTGAAATCTCCCGGCCGCGTACATAGGGAACGATGCAGTAGCTGCAGAAATTATTGCATCCCTCCATAATGGAGATAAATCCCGTGATTTTATGAGCGAAATATCCGGGGCATGAAACAGAACCGGATCGGAACGAATCGAGGCTCACCGCGGCAATTCTTCTTTGATTGTTTTCAATCTTCTGCAGGACTTCCATGATGCGATTGAGATCCCTGGGACCAATAGCAAAATCAAGCAGATGAAACTGTTTCAGGATATTATTTCCCTTCATCTGTGCAAGGCATCCGACGACGCCCAGCACCATGTCGGGTTTTTTTTTCTTGAGAGCGCTCATCCGCCCTAAAAAACTGAAAGTTTTCTGCTCAGGTTTGGCCCTCACCGCACAGGTATTCACCAGGACAAGGTCGGCCTGATCGGGCGTGTCTGTCCGTTTATATCCTTCCGAAATCAAGGATTGTGCCAGAAAATCAGAATCGTATTCATTCATCTGGCACCCCATGGTTTTTATATAAAATTTCCTCTGCAAGAATGCTCTCCCGGGATTTATAAGACTTCCCCGATTTTGAGGCCTTCATCCCGGCGAAGGGATTCTAAAAGTTCCAGGACCATCCCCTCACAACCGGGCGATATTTTTAGCTCAATGATGGCCTTTTGAGGGTCAACCGTGGAAACAAGGGCCATCCCATCATAGGATTCGATGGTAAACCTGATATAGCCTATTTTGCTCCGTTCCGTCACGAAGCTTCGCCTGATGCTCTGCATATTTAACCGCTTCTTTCACTGACACCTGACACCTGACACCTAAACATTCTCAATCAATACTGTGTGTTGCCCCACCCCACATGAGTTTTGTTCTGAGGATGTTAAAGTAGCTGTGATCGGGTGGTTTGAACAGTGTGATTTTTTCACGCGATTTACAGATATCCAGCCTGTCATTGTGTAGAAGATCAAAACCGACCTGCCCGTCAAAGGTGAGAACGACAGTCTGCTCACTTTCCTGTCCCATTCTTATTCGAATAACCGCGCTGTCCGGAAAAATAATGGGGCGATTCGTCAAGGTGAACGGACAGATGGGCGTAAGCACAAAAGTCTCCATGGTGGGATATAAAATGGGCCCTCCCGCGGATAAATTGTAGGCGGTTGAGCCCGTTGGCGTGGAAATAATCAAGCCGTCCGCCCTGAACGTCGTCAGGAATTCGTCGTTGATGGTGACATCGAGATCTATAATTCTTGCCAGGGTGCTCTTGTTGATGACCACATCGTTTAGAACCTGGAAATGGAAAACCATTTTCCCCTGGCGAAACACCCGTGTCTCAAGCATGATTCTGTTCTCCATCTCTAATTCGCCATTGATCATTGCTTCCATGACGGGATACATTCGATCGAGGGGAATGCCGGTGAGAAAGCCAAGACCGCCCATATTGATTCCCAGAATCGGGACGCCGTACCGACCGATCCGGCGCGCAGCGCCCAGCAGGGTTCCATCACCACCCAGAACGACCACCCAGTCAACGGATTCCGGTATTCCGCAGGTTCCTTTCGACGTTCCCTCATGGGAATCATTCAATCCCATTTCTTCTGAACATACCGCGATCCCTTTTTGAACAAACCATTTTTCCAGGTCCCTGGCGGCGTCTCTGGCCGGTTCATGGTGATGCTTGTAAATAATTCCCGCTGATTTTGAAGACATGAAACCTCTTTATGTAAACAGGGGGACAATTTCAAACCGGTTGACATCAACCAGCCCCCTATCGGTAAGTTTTAATTCAGGGATTACAGGAAGGGCAAGAAAGGAAAGCGCCATAAAAGGATCGTGGATACCACAGCCCAGCTCTCGTGCCATCCCTTTCGCCTTTTCGAGCTGCTCCACAACAGTCTGTAACGATTTCACAGACATNAGCCCCGCTATATCCAGGGGTACTGACGCAAGGAGGCGATTTTCAGAAAAAACGGCAATTCCGCCCCCCATTTCACTTACCGCTTGAACAGCCCCACAAATGGCAACGTCATCGACCCCCACCACGATAATATTATGGGAATCGTGGGCCACAGATGAGGCGATAGCCCCCATTTTTAATCCGAAACCCCTGACAAGTCCATGGCCGATATTGCCGGTGCCCCTGTGTCTCTCCACAACAGCCATTTTCAGGATGTCCGACACGGTATCCGTCTGAAACCATCCCTTCTCGGCTTGAACAGACTCATGGGACATGAGCGTTACAATCTGATCGGGGATGAGGTTAATGACGCGCGCCATCCCCCCCGGATGTGCAATGGCGAAACTTTCAGGCGTAACTTCAGCCATATTCATGGACCTGGAAAGGTGGTTCGGATACGTAGGCGCCCCGCTCGGAAAATCGATCAGTTCTCCCCTTTGAACGACAGGCTTCCCATTTTTATAAACGGTATCTACTTCAAAAGCTGTCAGATTGTTCAGAACAACAATATCCGCCTGCCATCCCGGCGCAAGGGCGCCTTTCTTGTACAATCGAAAATAGTTCGCGGGATTGATGGTGGCGAGCCGGAGGGCTGTAACCGGATCAAGCCCTAATTGGACAGATTTTCTCAGAACAAAATCCAGGTGCCCTCTGGAATGGATATCTTCCGCATGCAGATCATCAGATACGAAACAGAAACGACTCTGGTTCCTCTCATTGACCAGGGGCAGCAGGTCCTTCAGGTTTTTTGCGGAGGTTCCTTCCCGAATCATAACCATCATGCCGCCTTCCATCTTTTCCAGAGCTTCCGCCAGCTTCATGGATTCGTGATCCGAGCCGATGCCCGCAGACAGATAGGCCTGCAGGTCATAACCGCTCAGAAGCGGGGAATGGCCGTCAATGACCCGATCCGCGAAGATCCGGATCTTTTCCAGGATGTGATCGTCCCCTGAAATCACTCCGGGGAAATTCATGACCTCAGCAAGACCCAGAATGCGGGGCTCATCTTTCAACCCGGCAAGATCGCTTGCCTTCAAGTCAGCGCCTGATGTTTCCAGATGGGTGGCGGGAACACACGAGGGGGCCATGAAATAGATGTCGAAAGGAATAGACTCGGAATTTTCGATCATGAAGCGGATGCCATCAATTCCGTGAACATTGGCAATTTCGTGCGGGTCGGAAACAATGGTGGTCGTTCCGTGGATCAGTAGCGCTCGGGCAAGTTCAGAAGGAACCAGCATGCTGCTTTCCACATGGATGTGTCCGTCAATTAATCCCGGAGCAATCCACTTACCCTGAACGTCCACTTCTTCTTTTCCATGGTACGCAGTACCTATTCCAGCAATGATCCCATCACATATGGCCACGTCCGCTTTTTCGATCCTCGCGGAAAAGACATTCACGACGTTGCCGCCCTTAAGGACCAGATCAGATGGAATTTCCCTTTTCGCAGCAAGGACTCTCTTTTTCAGTGTGTCCATATCTTTTCCAGAGTAAACTGTTCCGCCACCCAAAATGGAATATCCACTTCTCCCATAACGATGGGATCCTGGTGGCAGTCAGATCCCCCTGAGATCAGGAGCTTTTCATTTTCCGCAAATACCCTGTAGGAAGTCACGGTTTCTTCTGTATGTCTGGAGTGCCAGCATTCAATACCGTCCAGATGGGGAAGCATTGTCCCCTTTATGATGCCCTGCTGTTCTTCGAGATCAAGGGTAAAGGCCCTGAGAGACGTACCGTTTGGATCATTGGGGTGGGCCAAAAACAACTTCCCCCCCGCCCCTCTGATGAGATGGGACGCTTCCTCCAGTGAAAGAGGCATTTTTGGAACGTTGCATTTAACAAGATAAAGATCAAATGCTTCCTGTCTGCTGGAGACAATCCCTTTTTCAACCATGTAAGCAGCTATATGGGGTCTGCCGATAGAGCCTTCCACCCTCTCTTCGATCGCTTCCATATCCCGGTTTGTAAATGTCCTTAGCCCATTTTCTGCAAACGCTTGATTTAGCTTTTCAAGAATCTCTTCCGCCCTGCTCCTTCGATATTCCTGTAGTGTTTTAAGTTTGTCGTTTATCTCTTTGTTATATATGTCATATCCATAGCCAAGTACATCCAGGGACGCGGCTTTTCCTTTCCTGTAATCAGGATGGGGAAAAGAAATATTCAATTCCACACCTGGCAGATAATCGATGCCGTGTTCCCGTGCCAGGGCCCTGGCAGATTTCTGGCATTGGATATTATCATGGTCGGTAATGGAGATGAGCCCAATATCTCTTTTATCGGCCTCGACAAATATCCGCGACAGGGACATCTTTCCGTCCGAACAATCTTTTGAGTGAATATGCAGATCAATTTTCATAATGAATGATCAACTCCTCCCCCGGCTTCAGATGTTCTACTCAAGCTAAAAACTTTATATTATTACCGTAGTGTGCGGTTCAGGTCAAGGGTAAAAAATGTCCGCCGCAATTGGGATGATGGCAGTTCCTCCATGCCTCAGACCCATAATGAGAATTGCCGACCCTTCATGAAAACATGAGATTTTTAGAGAAAAAAGTGCTACAGTTGACATCTTTTATGCAGTAAGTCACAATGTTTTCATGCATAAGTCTACATGTTGTGGGGTTTTACGATGAGAATACTAATGCCGCCCAAGCCGCGTCATTACCGCGAACGCGGGAATCCAGTTTGTCCGCACCAAATTCCTGGATTCCGGGTCATGCCCGGAATGACGAAAGTGTAAACCGCCAAATGAATGATGTCCATTATTCCATATATTTACTAAACATAATTAAGGAATAACATGATGTTTTCGAAAATAAAAGAAACCGCTGATTTTCTTGCTTCAAGGATGGGCGAGTTACCGGAAGTGGGAATGATAACCGGTACCGGGCTCGGCTCTGTCACGGAAAGTGTCGTGCCCGATTTCAGACTGCCCTACGAAGAAATACCCCATTTCCCCAAATCGACTGTGGAAGGACACAAAGGCACCCTTGTGGCGGGAACGTTCGGAAGCAGGTCCATAGTAGCGCTGGAGGGACGTTTCCATCTCTATGAAGGGTACACACCTCAGGAGGTCACATTTCCCGTACGCGTCATGGCCAGGCTTGGCATTAAATTTTTTCTTATGTCCAGTGCTGCCGGAGGATTGAACCCTTCGTTTGAAAAAGGGAATCTGATGATTATCACCGACCATATCAACCTGAAAGGCGTCAACCCGCTGACTGGTCCCAACCTGGCGGAATTTGGTCCACGCTTTCCGGACATGAGTCAGGCATATGCCCCGGAACTGGTCGCACTGGCGAGAGAAAAAGCGATGCAATCGGGCCTTTTCATCAGGGAGGGGGTCTATGTGGGAGTTCCCGGGCCATCCCTCGAAACGCCGGCGGAAACCCGCTTTCTCAGGATGATCGGAGCCGATGCCGTGGGAATGTCAACCGTCTCACAGGCCATTGTAGCTGCTCATTGCGGCCTGAAAACACTNGCCATCGCGGTCATTACCAATGTGAACATTCCGGATTGCATGGGGAAGACAACGATAGAGGAGGTTGTGGAAGCATCGAAAGAAGCAGGCCCTGCCCTTTCAAACCTCTGGGAAAAAATCATTGCCGATCTCCCCGAAAGTAGACAGGGTAACCCGTGACAAGCATGTCCTCTCCAAATCTCCGGAACTCCACGTTTTCAAGGGTTGTGCAGTCCCGCATATATTTTACGCCGGGACCGCTCGCCATAGGAATGCCATCATTTCCTCCAAGAATTTTAGGCGCCTTGAATACGTGAAATTTATCCACAAGTCCTTCCCGTATCATGGAACCCAGAACGAGTGAGCCTCCTTCCACGAGGAGACTCATGATAGCCATCCGACCCAGCTTATCCATCAGATTTTGCAGTTCCAGACGTCCGTCCTTCGTTGGACACAGGAGGACGGGTATTCCTCTCTCCCTGATCTGATCAAGCTTTTCACGGGCTACTTTTTCACCGACAACGAGCAGGGTTTTTTCAGGAAATTCATCATTGATAATCCGGGCATCAACAGGCGTTCTCAAGTGTGTGTCAAGAACAACCCTGAGAGGATTTTTTCCCTTTCTGTTTTTCAATCGTGCGGTAAGAGACGGGTTGTCCGCAACAATCGTTCCCACACCCACCATGATGGCATCCACACGATCTCTCAGTCGATGGACGAAACGCCGTGACTTTTCGTTGGTAACCCATCTGGAGTCCTTCAGAGACGTGGCAGTAAAACCATCCAGGGTCTGCGCGGATTTGGCAATCACAAAAGGCCTTCCGGTCGTTATAAAGGTAAAAAAATCCTCATTGAGAAGTCGGCAGGCCTTTTCCAGGACACCGCTTCTTACTTCAAGACCGTTTTCCGCTAAGAATCTGCATCCGCCCCCTCTGACGCCCGGATTCGGATCCATGGCGCCTACAACCACTCTCGCAATTCGGGCTTTGAGAATGGACTCTGTGCAGGGGGGAGTCTTTCCGTAATGATTACATGGTTCAAGGGTAACGTACAGGGTGGCTCCAGGGCAGGAACGACCAATCTTCTCAAGGGCTTCCACTTCAGCATGGGGCTGGCCCGCCCTTCGGTGATATCCCCGGGACAGGATACGGTCCTCTTTCACAATCAAAGCGCCTACCGCGGGGTTTGGAGAAGTGCGCCCAGCGCCTTTTCCGGCTTCAGCCAGGGCAAGTTTCATGTATTTCAAATCGGTATCGACCATGCAAACCGCCCAGCTTAATTCTCTTCCCGATGTTCCTGTCTGGCTTTAAGTATATCTTCAAGTTCTGCCATAAACTCTTTGATATCCTTGAACTGTCTGTACACAGAAGCAAATCTTACATAGGCCACTTCATCCCATTCTCGAAGCGTATTTATGACCATTTCTCCTACCTCGGAACTGTTGATTTCCTTTTTCCCAAGATCCTGGAAGTAAGATTCCATGCTGTCGGCAAATTCCTCAATTCTGGAAGCGCTTACAGGCCTTTTCTGACAAGCCATCCGTATCCCTGAAATAATCTTATGACGATTAAAAGGCTCACGCCGTCCGTCTTTTTTGACAACGAGAGGGAGAACATCTTCGAGCTTCTCATAGGTGGTAAATCTTCTTTCGCATCCGAGGCATTCTCTTCTTCTCCGGATTGTTCTACCATCCTTGCTCAATCTGGAATCAATCACCTTGTTGTCAATCTTGGTACAGAAAGGACATTTCATGGGACAAACCTCTCTATCTGAACACCTGCCTCAGTTAACATTTCCTCCGCCAGCACATCATCATATCCATCTTTGTATAATATTTTCCGTATCCCTGCATTAATCAGCATCTTCGAACAGATAACACAGGGCTTATTGGTGCAGTAAAGAGTCGAATCCTTGATCGATATGCCATAATAGGCAGCTTGAATAATGGCGTTCTGTTCCGCGTGAAGTCCCCGGCACAGTTCATGCCTGGTACCCGATGGAATCGATGAATTCTCTCTGATACAGCCGGTTTCGTCACAGTGCCTGAGGCCTGCCGGAGCTCCGTTGTACCCGGTCCCTAAAATACGCCTTTCCTTTACAATCAGAGCGCCTACGGATCGCCTGATACAGGTGGATCTGTTTGCCACCATCTCAGCCAGCGCCATGAAATATTCGTTCCAGGATGGTCTTGCCAATTCAGATCCCCGGTAAGAGTTGCGGATAGATAGGGAAGCTGTCGCAGAGTTCCAAGACTTTACCGCGTACACGATCCTTGACGGTTTCTGATCCGGGATACTGCAATACGTCTCGAATGAGGCCGGCAATCTCTCTGATCTCCGGTTCTTTCATTCCGCGGGTTGTCAAAGCCGGTGTCCCAAGTCGCAACCCGCTGGTTACCTGTGGTCCCCTTTTGTCAAATGGAATGGTGTTTTTGTTTACCACGATTCCAGAACACACGAGGCTGTTTTCGGCATCAATACCTGTAATCCCTTTTTCGGTAAGATTGATCAGAAGCAGATGGTTGTCGGTTCCTCCCGAAACCAGGTCGAATCCATATTCTTTCAACTCTTCCGCAAGCACCTGCGCATTGAGAAGCACCTGCTTCTGGTATTCTATAAAATCTCTATGCAGGGCCTCCCCAAACGCCACTGCCTTGGCAGCAATAACGTGCATGAGAGGGCCTCCCTGAATTCCCGGGAAAATGCCCCTGTTGAGTTTTTTCCCATATTTTTCCGGAGCCAGGATCAGCCCCCCCCTGGGACCCCTGAGCGTTTTGTGGGTTGTTGAGGTGACGAAATCCGCCACTCCCACGGGCGTAGGATGTAAACCTGCGGCTACAAGCCCCGCTATGTGGGCCATGTCGACCATTAAATAGGCCCCGTTTTCACTGGCGATTTCCCTGAACTTTAAAAAATCGATCAAGCGCGGATAGGCGCTGGCCCCGGCAACGATCATTTTTGGCTTATTTTTCCTTGCCAGATCGGCCACCTGATCATAATCAATCTGCTCGGTTTCCGGATGCACACCGTAGAAAACGGTCTTGAAAAGTTTTCCGGAAAAATTCGCAGGGCTCCCGTGGGTCAAATGCCCGCCATGAGAGAGATCCATTCCCAATATGACATCCCCCGGATCGAGGAAAGAAAAATACACAGCCATATTGGCCTGGCTGCCGGAATGGGGCTGGACATTGGCGTATTCCGACCCAAATAATTTCTTGACGCGTTCTATGGCCAGTTTCTCGGCCATGTCAACAAATTCACATCCGCCATAATATCTCGCACCAGGATATCCTTCCGCATACTTATTGGTCATTACACTGGCCTGAGCTTCAATTACTGCTCGGCTTGCGTAGTTCTCCGATGCAATCAGTACGATATTTCGTTTTTCTCTCAGGATCTCTTTCTGAATGGCATCGTAGATCTGTGGATCTTCCTGTTTCAGATCTCGGTTATTTATCCGTTTGCTTTTGGTCAATTTGATCAACCCTCAGTTTATGTCGCCCTCCGTCAAAAGGAGTCTGGAGAAAAAGATCCACCATTTCCAGGGCAAGTGCGCCGCCGATTACTCTTCCCCCCATGACGAGTATATTCGCATCATTGTGTTGTCTGCTGAGGCGAGCGGTGAAAAGGTTGTGGCACAGGGCAGCCCGCACTCCTTTATAACGGTTTGCCACAAGACTCATTCCGATTCCTGTTCCACAAATGAGTACTCCGCGTTCAAATTCTCCACTCGCTACAGCCCGGGCTACTTTATGTGCGATTTTCGTGTAGTCGAATGAATCACGACAGAATACTCCAGCATCGTGAACCCCTGAAATCCCTCTGTCCTTAAGATGCGCCCTGCATTCTTCTTTTAGTTCAAAACCCCCGTGGTCGGAGCCAATAATAATCTTCATGATTTTTCCACCGTCAAAGAGGAGAAAACAGGATACGATCAGCTTGCGTCATAGGCCTTGAAAATCAGAGAAGCATTTGTTCCTCCAAATCCAAATGAATTGGACATGGCCGTTACAACTTTTGCTTTTCTGGCAACATTGGGGACATAGTCCAGATCGCATTCAGGATCAGGGATTTCATAGTTTATGGTTGGGGGGATAATACCATGTTTGATGGTGAGTAAGGCATAGATCGCCTCAATTCCTCCGGCGCCGCCAAGGAGATGGCCGGTCATTGATTTTGTCGAACTTATGGCTAATTTCCGGGCATGATCCCCGAATACTATTTTAATGGCATTGTTTTCTGAAAGGTCGTTCAGCTTGGTGGAGGTGCCATGGGCATTAATATAATCCACATCCCCAGGTTCGATTCCGGCATAAGAAATGGCGCCCCGCATACAGGCAACAGCCCCGACGCCATCAGGTTCGGGAGCCGAAACATGATAGGCATCGCCACTCAGCCCATAGCCGATGACTTCTCCTATAATTTTGGCGCCTCTTCCCAGAGCATGCTCAAGTTCTTCAAGGATCAAGATCCCGGAGCCCTCCCCGATCACAAACCCGTCACGATTCAGATCAAAAGGCCTGGATGCTTTTTCAGGTTCATCATTCCTCGTGGAAAGAGCTCGCATGGAACAGAAACCGCCGACTGCCAGTGGCGTAATTACCGCCTCCGCACCCCCCGTGATAATTGCGTCGGAAATGCCTTCTCGAATCAACCGAAAGGCCTCCCCGATGGCATGGGAACTCGCCGCACAGGCAGTGGAGATAGCCAGATTGGGCCCTCTGGCCCCAAACTCAATGGCGATCTGTCCTGGAACCATATTGGCAATGATTCCCGGAATAAAAAACGGGCTGATCCTCTTTGCCCCTTTTTCCAGGAGCACCGAATGATAATATTCAAGCATGCCGAGCCCACCAAGACCACTGCCCGTAACGCAGCCGACCCGATGCCCGTTCTTCTGGTCAATTTTCAGACCGGAATCTTCCATCGCCATTCTTGCGGAGGCAATCGCGTAATGGATGAAGATGTCAAAACGCCTGATATGTTGCTTATCCAGGAAGTCGCTTGCGTTGAAATCGGTGACTTCCCCTGCGATTTGAGAGGCAAAATCCGAGGTGTCAAACTTTGTTATGGGGCCTATTCCGGATTTCCCCGAGCAGGCGGCATCCCAGTTTTTCTCAACGCCGGTCCCTAAAGGCGTTACCATCCCCAAGCCTGTCACAACAACCCTTCTCGTCATCTTATTTTCCCTTCCGCAAGGCCAGGACTGCATTTGCCCATGGCAGCAAAAAGTCTTCGGGCATGAAAACTGCTACAGGTGAAGTCGGTACGGACGACCTGTAAAGGCGATCATTTACCAATCGCATTCATTACATAGTTCACAGCATCCTTAACCGTTGCTATCTTTTCAGCGTCTTCGTCAGGAATGGATACATCAAACTCCTCTTCCATAGCCATGATAAGTTCAACCTGATCCAGAGAATCAGCACCCAGATCATCAACAAAAGAAGCATCCATCACCACGTCTTCTTCAGGAACATCAAGTTGCTCACAAATAATTTTTTTGATTTTTTCCTCTATACCCGACATAAACAATTACCTCCCTCAAAATTTTGAAAATTTTAACCACTTAATACCTGAAATCTGCGATTAGCTTTTAGCAATTAGCCGTTAGCTTGGAGACTACAAGCATTTGTATGACTTCATGCTGAATTCAACCTTCCCCATTTTGGTGCAATTGTATTTTATGGCAACCTACTTAGTGCCTGAACGAAAACTTCAAAATG
>DUZB01000061.1 GCA_013349725.1 Deltaproteobacteria bacterium
ATGCCTTGCGACGAGAATAGCGGGAGAGCCGTACAGTGGAAATCTCTATCTACGGTTCGATGAGGACTCCGGGATTAAACCCCCGGGGTTACTCTACCGGTTCAATTTTAATGCATTTCACACGAGGAGCAGAATGATGAAAAAAATAGAAGCGATCATTAAACCGTTTAAACTGGATGATGTGAAAGACGGCCTCTCTCTCCTGGGGGTCAAGGGGTTGACCGTCAGCGAGGTTAAGGGATTCGGACGTCAGCGGGGGCACAAGGAGGTCTACCGGGGGGCCGAATACCAGGTGGACTTTGTGTCAAAGATCAAAATTGAAGTGATCATGGAATCGGACATGGTTCCCGAGGCCGTAAAGATTATTCAGGAAAAAGCGAGAACCGGGCAGATCGGAGATGGGAAGATCTTTATCCTGCCCGTGGAAGAAGTAATCCGGATACGTACCGGAGAAACGGGGAAGGAGGCCATCTAATGGCGGTACCCGTGCACTCCCGCGACCAGGCGCTCAACAGGACACCCGCTTCGGAAGAACTTGAGGCATCCAAATGGCGTCTGGTCTCTCGATTTGATGAAGGAAAAGTCTCCCAGACGTTTCAGGAAGACCATTCCGAGAGGTTTGACGCCTACTTCAGGAGATGTCATCAGGATACGAGAGTGGGGCATGACCTGTTCAAGAAAAAGAAGCATTTTGCAGTTCTGGCCGTGGGAGGCTACGGGAGAAAGGAATTGAATCTGCATTCGGACATTGACGTCCTTATCCTTTTCAAGTCAAAGATTCCAGCCATGGCCAAGGAGCTGGCGGCAGACTTTTTTTATCCACTCTGGGATCTGGGAGTTGACCTGGGGTACGGGGTGCGCAGTCTCCGGGATTGCATCTCCCTTTGTCGGGATGATTTTGAAGTTCTCACGTCCATGATGGATGCCAGATTTCTGTGCGGGGATTCCCCCACCTATCTGACCCTCATGGAGACCCTTCATAAGAAAGTGATCACGAAAAGGGCAGTGGAGTTTGTCCGGTGGCTGGAAGACAACCACCAGGTTCGCAAGGAAACCTTTGGAGACGCAAGTTATCTCCTTGAGCCCAATCTCAAAGATGGTATAGGAGGATTGAGGGACTACCACCAGATCCTCTGGTCGGCAGGCGCCTTTTTCGGTCTGAGGTCGCCAAGAGATCTGGAATACCAGGGAAAACTTTCCCACAATGAATACAGGGAGCTGAGGGAAAACCTTCACTTTATCTGGCTCGTTCGAAACCATCTGCACCACCTGTCCGGTAGGAAGAACGATCGGCTGGGTTTTGAATATCAAGAGAAAATGGCGGACAAACTGGGTTTTCAAGACAAAGGGGCCTTTCTGGCCGTGGAGCAGTTCATGGGGAAGCTGCACAGCGCCATGGGCGCCGTCAAATCGCTGAACCGCTCCTTTATGACTTCCTACTTCTCTGATAAAACAGGACCTGGAAAAACGTTCGAGACCACCGAAGTGAACGGCCTCCATGTTCATATGGGGGAAATGTGTTTTGATTCAGCTACTGCCATACTCTCTCAACCATCCCTTCTCCTGTCCATATTTCAGGAAGCGGCCCGCTCTGGATGTCCTTTGTCCATGGAAGCGGGAAGATTGATCCGGGAATTTCTTTTTCTTGTGGACGATGCCTTCAGGGAATCCCGTGAAAATGTGAACAGCTTCAAGGCTGTTCTGAATGGCATGCGCGCTTTTGAGTCCCTCGATAAAATGTTTGAGGTAGGATTTCTGGAGGCATTCATCCCTGAATTTGGGAAGATCAGAGATCGTGTTCAATTTGATGCCTACCATATCTTTCCCGTGGGAAGACATTCCCTGGAGACAGTGCGACACCTGAAATCTCCAGGCAACGAAAAGGATATTTTGCTTCCGGACATCTTTTCAGAGCTGGATGATCCGGAACCCCTTTTCCTGGCCGGGCTGTTCCATGATCTGGGTAAAACAGGAAAAGACCACGCGCGAAAGGGAGCGGCCATAGTTAGGGGCATTCTGAAACGGATGCATTACGAAGAAAGCGCCACCGAAAAGATCGCGTTTCTGATCGAAAACCATCTTCTTCTGGTTGAAACCGCCACCCGGAGGGACCTGGGAGATGAAAAAGTGGTGGTCCAGTGTGCCAGAACCATAGGGGATCCGGTGCGACTGAAAATGCTGTACCTGTTGACATGGGCCGATTCCAAGGCTACCGGGCCCAGGGCCTGGAACAACTGGATTGCAAACCTGGTCCAGGAGCTTTTTTTCAAGGTGCTGAACATCCTTGAAAGAGGGGAGCTGGCTACCGAGGAAGCCTCAAGGAAGGTGAAAATGACCCTTGCCGGTGTTCAAAAGCAAATGCCCCTTGTTGCAGGAGACGCTGACCTTGAAGAGCTTTTTTCGATTCTATCGCCAAGATATCTTCTGAATTGCAAACCGTCGGAGATCGGCAGACATTTGGAAATGGCTCACAATCTCAAGAAAGCCCGATTGGAAAACAAAGAAAGCACTTTTTCCATGGAAATCCAAGAAAATGAGATTGAAAGCTGTTTTGAAATCACCTTCGTGTCCCGGGACAGACCGGGACTTTTTGCAGATATTGCCGGCGTGCTGGCACTCCACAACATCAATATTTTTTCGGCCAACATATATACCTGGCAGGATGGAACCGCCGTGGATATCTTCAAGGTCACGGCGCCTCCCGACCCTTTTCGATCAAAAGAAATCTGGGAAAGAGTAAAAAGAGATTTCAAGGAGATTGCAGAAGGAAGACTGTCCCTGGAAGCTCGAATCAAAGAGAAAGCGGCCCCCTCCATCCTGTCCGTGGTAAACAGGAAGCCTTCTCTTCCTCCCAAGGTGATCGTGGATAACCGGTCTTCCGATTTTTTCACGCTGATAGAGGTCTTTGCAGATGATCGCGTGGGCCTGCTTTACCGGATCACAAAAGCCCTTTTCGATTTCGAGCTGGATATTCGCATCGCGAAAATCGCTACAAAAGGGGATCAGGTCGCGGATGTCTTCTATGTTCGAGATCTGTTGGGCCGGAAAGTGGAAAATGAGGAACGGTTACGAGAAATTGTGGAAACGCTCGAGTTTAACTTGCAGGACAACAGGTGAAACAGGCTCTGGTCATTCCCTATCGAAGAGGGCCAGGAAATCGTCCCAGTCAGTGATTTTCTGCACATCCTTTAAGAAACCATACCGGTTCATGTCTGCGTCCGACGAAGCAAAGGGGATCTCTTTGTTGTTTGCGTAGGTCATCCAGACCGGTTTTATTCCCGCATCTAATGCCCCCCCGATATCCGCATCCGGGTCATCTCCAACAAAGAGGATCTCTTCTCTTTCCACCTGCATTTTTTCAACCAGTTCGTCAAACACGACCCTGTGGGGTTTGCAGTACCCTACTTCCCCGGAGATGATAATGAATTCAAAATAGGGGGTCAGACCCAGTGTCTCGATAATCTTTCTTGCAGCAGGGGCGTGGGTGAAATTGGAAAGCAGGCCAATCCGGTAATGTGCTTTGAGGTTTTCCAGCATCTGGAGTGTCCCGGGAATCAGCTCGCAATAGTCAAAAAAGGCCGAGAAATAGGCATCCACGGCATTTTCTATGCGAAGGTCCTCAGGGGAGAGAGCCAGGCCAAGATCTTCCAGGGCGGCACTTATCCAGAAACGGTTGTGGGTCTCTTTTCCTTTCGTGCGGGTTTCCTTGATGAACCGAAAGGCTGCTTTCTTGTGGGCCTCTATAAACATTTCCGGCTCAAAAGATATTCCACTTTCCTGGAGACTACCGATCAATCGGGCCACCGCTGTAGCCAGGGCATTGGGTTTGGCGGTAAGGAGCGTATTAAAAAGGTCGAAACCTATGGCTTTGATTTTCTGCATTTCGCATTCATAGTACAATGTGCTCTTAAATGCAAGCCCCTCTTGACAGTCTGTCCTTTTCATGTTTCAATCCTGACGGTATTGTAAAAGGTCTTTAAGAGGTTTCGAAACTGCATGACGAGTCTGCAAAACAGTTTGCATAATTTGTCCCTCGAAAGTGTTGCCGCCTGCCCGGAGTGCGATCTTCTCCTTCAGCGCAATGATGAAGAAGTGCCGGGCATTGTGGGGAAATGCCCCCGCTGCGGGGCTGTCGTACACGATACAAAGAAAGATTCGTTACCATATATTCTGGCATTGAGCCTCAGCGGTCTTATTCTCTTCCCTCCGGCAATGCTGCTTCCGATCATGAAGTTGAATGTTCTGGACTTGGGAGCTTCCGCCAATATCCTGCAGGGTGTAAGCGCTTTATACAGGTCGGGTTTTTATCTGGTTGCATTCGTTGTGCTTCTGACCAGTGCGATTATTCCATTTGTGAAGGTGGCGCTCCTGTTTTGTCTTTCTTTCTGCATCCGCTTTAAATTGTTTCCGGATTCTCTGCGTCCGGGCTTCCGGGCCTACCTGTTCATGGAGGAATGGGGGATGCTTGAAATCTATATGCTTGGTATCCTGGTCTCCATCATTAAATTGGGGGACATAGCGGAAATCAGTTACGGAATTGGATTGTACTGTTTTGTGGGAGTCCTGGCCCTATCCCTTTTTTCATCGGCGGCTCTTTCCGAGGATCAGTATTGGAACCTCATCGAAAAGGTGAAAAGGAAAGATGGTTGACAGACCCCTTACAGCAAAGGATGCGGGTTTCCTGCCCTGCCTGGTGTGCCACAAGCTTTCGGTTATTCAAGATGATGACGGGGTTCAACAACGCTGCTCCAGGTGCGGCGCGAAACTGCATGCAAGAAAACCCGACAGCATCGCGAGGACCTGGGCATTGCTGCTGACCAGTTTCATCATGCTGTTTCCGGCCTATCTCCTGCCTATCATGACCGTCACATCGTTTGGCCACCGTTACCCAAGCACCATTATGGAGGGCATTGAGCATTTCATCCAGGATGGGACCTATTTCATCGGATTCCTGATTTTTTTTGCCAGTATTCTGGTCCCTGTTTTCAAACTCCTTGGAATCACGCTTATCCTGCTTTCCATTCAGCGAAACTGGAAAACCTCTTTGAGGCAGAAAGCCGTCATGCTGCGGATCATTCGGTTTATCGGACGATGGTCCATGCTCGATATTTTTGTCATCGCCATTATGGTGGCCCTGGTGAACCTGGGGTCGTTGACGACCATTGAAGCAGCACCCGCTGCAACCTTTTTCGCCATGGTTGTTGTTCTGACCATGCTGGCTGCAACCTCTTTTGATACGCGACATCTATGGGAGAACACATTATGACAAGTACAACGGATTCAGGAGCAATTTCCCTTACGCCGGAATTAAAAAGTAAAAAAGGGGTTTCTCCCATCTGGATATTGCCGCTCATAGCTATTATCATTGCCGCCTGGCTTGTATACAGAAGCATAGTGAATGCGGGGATAGACGTGACCATCACCTTCAAGAACGCGCAGGGCATAGAAGCTGGAAAGACGCAGGTGATCTATCGGGGAATGCCCATCGGACTGGTAAAAAAACTCGAGATAAACAAAGATTTCCAGAGCGTTGATGTGCTCGTTCAATTTGTAAAGGAAGCAAAAGATCAATTGAAAAAAGATACCGCATTCTGGAAAGTGGCGCCTGAGATATCCACACGGGGCATTACCGGATTAGAGACGTTATTGAAGGGGAATTATATCACCATGATGCCCGGAGAAGGGGAGGAAACCGACCATTTTGAAGCCCTGTCGGAACCCCCACCCTTCAGATCTGATACGCCGGGACTTCATATTCGTGCCTTTACAGAGGATTTAGGGGCTTTGAAGGCCGGAAGCGGCATCTATTATAAAGGGATCAAGGTGGGCGAGATCATCCAGACGCTCCTGAACGACAAGACCGATGTGGTTCTCGATCTTTTCATTCAAGAAAAATACAGTGACCTGGTTAAGAAAACGACCAAGTTTTTCAACATCAGCGGAATAGCTTTTGAGGGGGGGCTTTCTGGATTTTCCTTGAAAGCAGAATCTCTGGAGAGCCTTCTTCTGGGAGGGATAAGCTTCCTGACCCCGGAACACGAGTCCAAAACGCAAAATGCAAAGGATGATGATACATTCAGGCTTTATAAGGACAGAAATCGTGCGGAGCAGGAAGGCCAGAAGTTTACGGTCTATTTTAACGATGGAAAAGGACTTACCGACAAGACCCAGATCAAGTACAGAGGGGTGGAAGTGGGGAGAGCTTTCAGTGTAGAGCTTGATGAGAAAACGGATGGAGTAAGGCTTCAGGTTACCATGCAGCAGCAGTATCGGCAATTCCTTCGAGACGACACCCAGTTCTGGGTTGTGCGGCCAGAACTTGGGTTGGCGGAAACCAGGAATCTGGACACTCTGTTCTCCGGGGCATATCTCACGTTTCGGCCCGGCAAGGGCAAACCCGGGAGAACTTTCAAAGGACTCAGTAACCCTCCCGGAGAGGTTGCTACCAGAGACGGCCTTCACGTGGTCCTGGTATCTGAAAGGCTGGGGTCCCTGAAAAGCGGCGACCCTGTCTACTTCCGGCAGGTCAAGGTGGGGGAGGTAACGGATTGCCGACTTTCCGAAGATGCCACCTCCACCCTGATCGGTGTGGATATCCAGAAAAAATATGCTCCCATTGTGCGGACCACCTCCAAATTCTGGAAGGCCTCCGGTCTTAACGTGGATTTCAGCCTTTTTACGGGAGCCAAGATCAAGACCGAATCGATGGCGGCCCTCCTGGAAGGTGGCATTGCCTTTGCGACTCCCGGGTCTCCGGATGTGGAAGAGAAGAAGGAGGCGAAAAGCAAAGGAGTTGTCGTTGATGGTTCGAAAAACAGCGAAAAGAAAAAGGTGGAACCGAAGATCGGGACACAGGTTTTAGGGAGCCCTGTGAAAAACGGGGCGACTTTTGAGCTGTACAGTGAGCCGCAGGAGGAATGGCTCAAGTGGAGACCCAAAATCGCGCTTGGCAAGGGCAATTAGCGCGTGATTCACGCCTTGGTGTGATTCAGGCGAGATTTTGGAATTTGGATTTTGGAATTATGGAACGAATTCCGACTCATGAAAACCTCACTATTCATAGTGTACCCGTTTTATTTTGGCAAACCCGTTCCAGATCAGCAAGGGAATTTCCGTGAAAAAGAAGACACTTCTGATCCTTTCAATCTGCGGCGCAATCGTTGTATCTATTCTCGTTGCATTTTTTTTCATTGCGCCCAAGGTGATCAGTTCCGATTTTGTGAGGAACAAAATTAATGGGTACGTTTCCACCGAAACGGGAGGCCGTTTAGAATATAGAAAAATCGGCCTTTCCTTTTTTCCCAGGTTTGGACTGACCGTTTACGAGGCAAGCTTTCAGTCTCCCCCACAGAGTTTCGTCAATCTCCACTCGGTAACGATTACCCCGCATTTCTGGCCCCTTCTATTGGGGGATGTCAGGATTGCCGATCTGACCCTTGATGCCCCCAGGATAAAAATCTCCATCCCCGCAAAACTGCAAAGAAAGGATCTTCAACCCGAATGGAATTATAAAGATCTTCTGACAAACCTTGGGCCGCTGCTTGCGCCTTTTGCAGAAGAAGACCTGAAAGTCATTGTGCAGGATGGTTCCGTGGTTCTGGATCATGGCGATTTAAGCTTTTTTCGATTTGAGGGGATACAGCTGCGTGTAAAGGCTGACGGGTTAAACGGTCTTAAGGCTCAGATAGAACTTGCTGTTCCGCATGTGGTTTTAAATCATCAAAAGAAAAGCGCACGGATTGAGGGAGTGCGTTTGAAAGGAGGCGCCACTCTCAGGGATGGAAAAGTCGAGCTTTCCCTGAAAGAGTTAAGCCTTGAATCCCCGCGGCTCACGGTAACCGGAAATGTTTCCGGAGACCCGGAAAGAAAACGAACCAGTGTTTCCCTGGAAGGAAAAGAGATCGATTTGGCCTCCATCCGGAAACCGGCCCTTGCCATGGCAGGGGATATCAGCGGTGTCGCCGATTTTTTTGCATGGTTAAAGGAGGGAGAAATCTCTCTTGTTAAGGTCAATTCCGAGAGCGATTCCATCAAGGATGCGTTCGCGTTAAAGAATATGGTGATTGAAGGCCGGATTGAAAAGGGGCATCTGTCGCTCTCCGGGCTGGGCATGGAGCTCGATGACCTCAAGGGGGATGTGAATATCTCGGGCGGCATCCTTGGGGGAAGTGACCTCAATGCTGTAATCGGCGGGAATTTTGCGAGAAACGGCAGGATAAGACTGGATCTCTTGAATGACGGGGGGCCTTTTCAGCTGGATGCGGAGGTGACGGCGGATCTTGCCCATCTTTTCCCTGTTTTGGAAGGAATAATTGGAAAAAGCCCCGTGTCAAGAGAGTTTGCCCGTTTAGAGAAGATAGAGGGCAGCGCCGAAGGGAGAATTGTCCTGAATGGAACGACGCGTTCTTTCAAAACCAATGTAAATGTATCCCGTTTTAATTTGCGCGCTGTATATCCGCCGGTTCCATACCCGATCCTGGTTCAATCCGGGCAGTTCCACTATGATGATTCCAACGTAACCGTCAAAAATCTCACCGGGACCCTGGGGAAATCCTCCTTCTCCGGGTTTCATGCAGGACTGAAGTGGGAACCTGAACTGCACCTGTCCATTCTGTCAGGGAGCCTGGGGGTTGTCCTCGATGAGATCTTCCCCTGGGTTGTTTCTGCTTCCGCACTGAAAGAAGATCTCAGAGACATCAAGGAGGCGACAGGCCGGTTGGATCTGGTCGGCGTGAAGTTTGAAGGTCCCTTTTACAAGCCGGAATCGTGGAAATTTCAAGGGGAGGGCGCCTTGAAAGCAGTGAGGGTGGTTACCCCCATCCTGCCGGAACCGCTCCTTGTTTCTCAAGGAAAACTCAAAGTGGATTCTTCCACACTTCTATTACAGAATACCGATATGGTTGTGTCGGATTGCCGGCTGCTGTCGGATGTCGCCATCCAGGGCTACAGGAACGGGGTACAATCGATCCTGGCGGATTTTACCGGAACCGTTGGGCCGAAGATGACTGCGTGGATATCAAAGCAAGCCGATCTGCCGGAGAAATTCCGAATAAAGGCGCCTCTCAGGTTTTCAAACTCTCGAATCAATTGGAAAAAAGGGGGACAAATATCCGTTGATGCAGAGGTGACTTCTCCTGAAGGCGTGAAGGTTTCCCTCTCTCTGAGCAAAACAAAAAAGGCTTTCGATCTGCACAAACTCGTGATATCCGACGGCGCTTCCAAGGGGTCCTTTCAACTTATGAAAAAAGGGGGAACGGTTGAAGTCGGTTTTTCAGGTGCCCTTAACAAAGAAACCTTCGATAAACTGCTGTTGCAAAACAGCCTCCTTACCGGGACAATTGAGGGGAATTTTAAGGTCCATATTCCGCTAAAAGAGGTGAGAGAATCGAATCTTTTCGGAAAACTTCATGGCCGGGATCTGGACCTTACATTACTCAACGTTCCCCTGAAAATCGATGAGATTTCTCTGAAAACAGAAGAAAAAACCATTGATGTGGAAACGATGCGTTTCCTCTGGGAAGAACGACAGGGGACCTGTAAGGGGCGGATCATCTTTTCAGAAAAGGATATCATTGCGGATCTGGATCTTTCCCTGGATGAGCTGAACTGGAAAAACATTCTAAAGTTTTTGGCAGATCATGAAGCAAAAAAGCCTCCACATAGTGAAAAAGATGGGGCGTTGCCCATTCAGGGGGTTTTCCGCATTGTGGTGGGAAAATTCATCTATGAAAATCTGGCTTGGGAACCAGTTCATGCGGAGATCAAGCTGGCGGGCGATAGTGCTGAATTGGAATTCTCCGAGACCCGGGTCTGCGGGATTCAAATGCCGGGGAAGATGAAGATAACACCTGACAGGTTATGGATTGATCTTAAACTTCTTGCCGAAAATCTGCCGATAAATCCCACCTCCCGATGTCTGACGAAGGAGGAAATAGAAGGGACCTTCAGCCTTAAAGGCAGCATTGGCGGTAACGGGAAACCGGGAGAGCTCTTAGAAGGGATGAGCGGAGGGCTGAAATTCCATGCGAAGGACGGAAAAATCAACCGAAGTTCCATGTGGACCAATATCTTTGAATTTCTCAGTTTCAGCAATCTGTTGACCGGCGGTTTCACCCATTTCAAGCAAGAAGGCTTCCGTTTCTCTGACGTCATAGCAGACGTGGTGCTCAAGGGAAGTGTCCTTCAGGTTAAAAAAGGGACGATTTTTGGGGATTCCATGGATATTGCTTTCGAGGGAGAACATGATATTCTTACTGGAAAACTGGATCTGACGCTGCTCATCGCTCCTTTTACCACGGCCAACTGGATCGTTCGGCATATTCCCGTTGTAAATTATCTCATGGGAGGCGCCATTGGAACCATTCCCGTGAAGGTGACCGGAAAGATAGATGACCCCAAGGTTACGGCCCTTCCTCTTTCCGCTGTGGGGTCGGGTTTGCTTGGGGTTCTGGAAAGAACGATTACCGCGCCTTTGGCGGCTGTGGAAAGCATCGATTCTGAGTTAAAGAAAAAGCAGCAGTGATATTGCCTGAATGTATCTTGTTCAGAAACTTTGGCAGGAATGGGTCTCTGAATCTGAAAACCACTACCAGGAAATTTAAATAGGATGCCTCAAAAACCTTTGCGCCTTTGCGTGAGACCTTTTCTCCGGTTTATCCGGGTCAGGAGTTGTCATTTCGAATGAAACCATTTTTTCAAAATCTTGAGGCCATGTTTAACCCGGAGTCCGTGGCGGTGGTCGGCGCCTCCGACAATCCTGGCAAACTCGGTTTTCACGTCATGAAAAGCCTGGTCCGTGGAGGGTTTTCAAAGAAGATAGTTCCCGTAAATCCGAAGGCCTTTGAAATCATGGGGATGAAAACATCCCCTTCCGTCTCCGATTATTCCGGGCCCATTGATCTGGCCATTGTGGTCGTGCCCGCGAAAGGGGTTCCCGGGGTATTTCGGGAATGCGCTGAAAAAAGAGTGAAAGGCATCGTCCTGATCACTGCCGGTTTCAGGGAAATTGAGGATGCCTCCGGTGCAGCCCTTCATGATGAGATAGAGAGGATTGCCAAGGTTGCCGGAATCCCTGTTATCGGTCCCAATACCTTTGGTATGATCAACTTTCACGCAGATCTTAATGCCTCCTTTACCCCGGAATTCTCGCTTCTTAAAAAGGGTGGCATCTGCCTCGTGAGCCAGAGCGGAGGGATATCGCATCTTCTCGGTTTCATGGCCATGCGGATGGATATGGGCTTCAGCAAAATTATCGGACTGGGCAACCGGCTGAATGTGGATTTCCCCCAGATTCTTGAATATCTGATGGATGATGTGGAAACGGAAGTGATTGTTCTGTATGTGGAAGGTATTGATGATCCGGCGGCTCTGCTGGGACCTGCCAGAAAATTGATCGGCAGGAAACCGATCATTGCCTATAAGACAGGAAAAGGGACCATCGGCAACCAGGCATGCCTTTCCCATACGGGCTCCATGGCGGGGAGGCACGAAATCTATACCGGCGCCCTGAATCAGGCGGGAGTCTTGACCGTGGATGACACGCAGGCCCTTCTGGATACCGCCAGGGCCTTGGGTTCCTGTCCGGTTCCGCAGGTACGGGGGGTAGCCGTCCTGTCCGGTCAGGCCGGGCCGGCCATGGCTGCCTGCGACCTTTGTGAAGACCAGGGGTTGGAGATCGTCCGTTTTACGGAGAAGACCCAGGAAGAAATAAACAGGCTCCTTCCTCCCCTGGCCCTGAGAACCAATCCCGTGGACATGGGGCCGGCGTGGTATGATTCCTCGGCCATTGAAGGAATTGTGGAGGCCGTTCTGGAGGATAAAAATGTCGGGGGCGTCCTTTTTCTCATGATGTTTGCGTCTGCCAACAGGGATGCGCTGAACGGGATAAGCGGCCTGCTCAAAAAGTGGAAACAGAAAAAACCGGTGGTCAGTTGTATTCTTTCCCCTCCCGGGATCTGGGATGAACAGATAAGAGACCTGGAGGAAGCCGGGGCGCTCATGAATTATCCCACCCCCGAAAGGGCGGCACAGGCCATGGCAAACCTTTGGAAATACGGGAAGAGGAGGGTAGAGGGATAAATATGGAGTTGACATTTCTGGGAACAGGGGGGGCCTGGGGGCTTCCGGAACTGGCCTGTGATTGTATGACCTGCAAAACGATGCGGGCAAAGCAGGAAAAAAGGACGAGAACGTCGCTTCTTTTGAAGAGCAAAAATACCCTGCTGATCGACTGCGGTCCGGACGCAAGAGAACAGCTCACCAGACATGGGGTATCCCATATAGATGCGGTGTTCATCAGTCATGAACATAATGACCACTACATCGGTCTTGACGAGCTTTTTGCTTACCTGAGGAACCGTCCTGACGGGGCATTTGAATCGATCCCTGTTTTTCTAACGGACCCCACCTGCCGCGTTGTTCGCCAGCGATTCGCCTATCTTGAGGATATGAAAGTCATCAAGAACGAGATCGTCCAACCTGGAGTCTGGTTCAGAATAAAGGAATTTGAGGGGTTCCCTTTTCATACGGATCACGGGTCGTTTGCCAAAGGTTCTGTGGGATTTCTTGTGAAAGTCACCGAAAATACGGGGCGAACGACAAGTCTTGTGTACACTTCGGACTTTAAAGATATCCCGGAAATGCCGGAAGAATTAGTGGCGCCGGACTATCTTGTTATTCAATCCTTCTGGCTGAACGAACCGATGCAGAACCGGCCGAGCCATATGAGTTTTCAAAAGGCCCTCTCTTTTATAGGGGCCATCAGACCCCGGAAAGGCGTCTATCTGGTTCACATGGGGGACGCGGACATGATCCCTGGGGATCCAGCCAACCACTATAAAAAGAAGTATGAACCTGCAGATCCTTTGAAATCCCCATTAAACGGGGAACCCTATCCTATCCCGATGAACCAGGAACAATGGCAGGAAACCGTTAACCGGATTGTCTCCGATTACAACCTTCCCTATGACGTGACCGTTGCCTGCGATGGCCTCACGGTTTCCATTTGATGAGCGCCCCGAGGCGTCTATTCGCGATTGATGTGGAATTATTCTTTCTTACTGTCACAGCTGCCGCATGTTAATATTTCAAGAACGTCCCCGCCCTTTTCTTGAGAGAAAAAAGTAAAATCAACCACCGTGCCCCGATATCCCTGGAATATCGTGGGGCGCCTCATGAAGATATTGCCCACAGGCGTGGTTGCAAGAATGTAGATAATAAAAAAAACATCCTAATTCTAATAATATAGCCGATGCGTTGTTGGTTATGAAAAGTGACGTATCTGGATATATGTCAACGTTTTTTTGGTGGTAATATATAGCAGTTATGTTGTGAGTTTGTTATGTTACGTCCAGTTATGTTTCCTGTTTTCTTGAAATAAGGAAACTTTGAAAAAGTTCTTTTACTTTACATATTATTCTT
>DUZB01000062.1 GCA_013349725.1 Deltaproteobacteria bacterium
TCCAATTAGTCGAGAGTACGTTCGGAAGGTCATAATCTTAATCGTAATCATAATCTTACTCTTTTACAGCCTATTTTAGAGCTGCCCGATTATGATTATGAGTATGAGTAAGAGTAAGAAAATAAATCTAATGGACCACGTTAGAACCAAGCCCAAATATTAATACAGGAGGACGATCGATGACTAGAAAAGGCGTAGGGATCACGGTTACACAACATATCTTAGCCCAGCAGAGGGAAAATCCTAAGGCAACCGGTGCTTTCACCACCCTGCTCAACGAGCTCATTGTGGCAGCCAAGGTTATATCGAGAGAGGTAAACAAGGCCGGGCTTGCGGACATTTTAGGATCAACAGGCAAAGTGAACGTCCAGGATGAACAGGTACAGAAACTTGACGTATTCGCCAATAACGTAATCATCGAGCGTATGCAGCACATAGGGGAACTGTGCTGCATGGGTTCGGAAGAAAATGCCGACCTGATTGAAATCCCCTCCAAATACCCCAAGGGGAACTACATCCTCGTTTTTGATCCCCTTGACGGATCATCCAACATCGATGTGAATGTGAGCATAGGCACTATCTTCGGGATCTACAAGAAAAGGAGCGATGAAACGGATATCGACATGCTGCGCAGCGATGTCCTTCAACCCGGGATAAACCAGGTGGCTGCCGGATATTTCATTTACGGCTCGAGCACCATGATGGTTTACACCACCGGAAAAGGAACCGGAGTCCATGGATTCACCCTGTACCCCAGCGTCGGGGAATTTCTCCTTTCCCACGAAAACATACGCATCCCTGAAAAAGGAAAAATTTATAGTGTGAACGAGGGCAATTATCAGTACTGGGACGATAAAACCAGGGCATTGATCAACTATTTCAAGGACAGAGACAAGCCCACGGGACGACCGTATACCTCCCGGTATGTGGGAAGCCTGGTCGCGGATTTCCACAGAAACCTCCTCAAGGGGGGGATTTTCATGTATCCGGCCGACAATAAAGATCCCAAGAAATCCACGGGCAAGCTTCGCCTCATGGTAGAAGCGAATCCTCTCGCCCTGGTCGTCAGCGAAGCGGGCGGTTACGCCAGCAACGGGGAAGGTCCTATCTTAAGCATTGAACCGGAACACCTGCATCAGAGAGTGCCCCTTTACATCGGCAGTAAGTTGGATGTGCAAATTGCCGAAGGATTCATAAGCGGCCGTAAAGGCCAGATTCACGCCCTGACCGAATAAAATCGCTGGTGCGGCAACTCAATGCACGTGAGCTTGTTTCCGAAAACAGCCCCTGTGTCAATCCCGATCTTGTTTTTCATGACCAGGGGCTCTACAAAAGGGGTATGTCCGAAAATCACCTTTCTCCCGAAATCGTAAGGAGTTGAGATGAAGGGCTCCCTGATCCACAGCAGATCTTCCTCACACTGGCAATGGATGGCCGTCCCGGGTCGAAAACCGGCGTGCACGAAATAATAATCGCCGGCTTCCAGACATGGCTTCAAGGAGCGGAAAAACTCCATATGTTCAGGAAGGATTTTTCCCTCTGCGGATTGTTCAGAAACCATGGAATAGCTCCTCAGCGTAGTGTGCCCCTGATTTGCAAGGTACACATCTCTGTTCACACCGAGAAGGTAATCCAGGAGCATGCCTTCGTGATTCCCCTTCAGGCAGTGCACATGCGGGAAGCTTTTCTGTAAGCCCACAATCAGATCAACCACCTCTTTGGGATCTTTTCCGCGATCAATATAATCCCCGATAAAAATAAGGGTGTCTCTCCCGGGTTGCCAGGGGACCTTTTCCAGAAGCCTTTTGAGCATGTCAAGGCAGCCATGAATGTCTCCTATCACAAAAATCTTCTCGGAAGCGTCCACGGTTTTCAAAACACCCTTTCAAAAAAAACCCCTGGGGGCAGGCGCCGCCAGGGGGCTTTCAATAGCTTTCGTTTAACAAGCTCTATCCCTTAAAGAGATAAGTGGTCTAATCTCGACCCTGCCCAAAAATCCTGAGCAGCATGAGAAACAGATTGATGAAATCAAGATACAGGGAAAGAGCCCCCAGGATGGCCCCTTTCCTGACAACCGCCCCATCCGCCCCTGCCGGCTGGGTCATCGCCATATTCTTGAGTTTCTGCGTATCATAAGCCGTCAAACCAACAAAGACGATAACCCCGATGTAACTGATAATCATGTTCATGGCGCTGCTTCTGATGAACATATTCACAAGGGAGGCAATGATAATGCCGATAAGTCCCATGGTCAGGAAACCGCCCATGGAAGTGAGGTCCTTTTTCGTGGTCCACCCGTAAATGCTGCAGGCCACGAATGTACCCCCACAGATAAAAAATGTACTGGCAATGGACGTACTTGTGTAGGCTAAAAAGATGAAGGAGAGCGTAACCCCATTCAATGCCGAGTACAGCACAAAAAGGGATGTGGCGGTGCCGGCGCTCATTTTGTTAATCATGCCCGATATGGCGAATACCAGCCCCAGTTCAGCTAAGATGAGTACAATGAAAACCATAGAATTTCCAAATATGAACCGCATCATGGCTTCGCTGCTGGACACGTAGAAAGCCACCGCCCCTGTGAGACAGAGGCCTACCGCCATCCAGTTATAAACACTTCTGACAAAATCATTCACCAGGATATCAGACCTGGATCTCGTTACGGAAGCTTGAGCCATTTTTTCCTCCTTGTTACAACAAAATTATTACAACTAATCAACTCGATATGTTACACACGTTCCTTCAAAGTTCTGCCCTTCGTTCAAAAGAACTATTGTCTTGCACGGATTATGGGATTATTATAAACCCTCCAGGAAAAAGTTCAAGGATAATCGAATCCCCGCGATTTTGATTTTCAGATACCGATTAACCTATCATCAACCAAAAGGAACCATGGAAAAGAAAAAGCTCTATATTGTCATGGTCGGTCTGCCTGCGCGTGGAAAGTCCACCATCGCGACCAAACTCAAAGATCATCTGAACCATGACGGCATCCGGACAAAGACATTCAACAATGGTGATTTAAGGAGAAAGCTGTCCCTGAAAGACACCTCTTATGCCGGTTTCTATGACCCGGAATACAGGGAGGGGGTGGCCATCAGAGAAAAGATTGCCATCCTGAATTTGAAGCGGGCCAGAAATTACCTCGGAAGAACCGGACAAGTATCCATCCTGGACGCAACGAATGTGAGCCTTGAAAGACGCCGGAAAATCATTTCCATGCTGCCCGATTATCCGGTTCTGTTCATCGAATGTATCAATGAAGACAGGAAAATCCTGAAGGCCAGTGTTCAGAGAAAAATTACCCTTCCCGAATTCAGCCATTTATCGCGCGAAGCGGCCATTCAGAGCTTCAAAAAAAGAATTTCTTATTACCAGTCTATTTATACACCGGTTGAAAGCGAACGAAATTTCGTAAAACTGGATTCGTTAAACAACCGGATACGAAAAGAAGAACTCCTGGATGAAATCCCCTACTATGACAGGATCAGGGATTTCCTTGTGACCGATACGGTCAAAAACCTCTACCTCGTGCGACATGGAGAAACATTTTATAACCTGGAAAACAGAATCGGAGGGGATTCCGTCCTCACAGAAAACGGAAAAGCCCAGGCAAAAGCCCTGGCGCAATATTTCAGCAGTAAAAAATTGCCCGTCATCTTTACCAGCGAAAAAAAAAGGACCATTCAGACCGCTGTACCCATCAAAGGCCTGCAGGAAAAATGCGCCATTTTTCCTCTCGAAGAGTTTAATGAAATCGACGGCGGAGAATGTGAATGCATGAGCTATGAGGAGATCAGGGAGAAGATGCCCCACATATCTCTGGCAAGAAAAGAGGATAAGTACAATTACAGTTATCCCGGAGGAGAAGGGTACGCTTCCATGAAAAAACGGGTGGACAGGGGGATAAAGAAGGCGCTTTACCTGAGCAATAANTCAAAGGATATCATGATCATCGGCCACCGGGCGGTCAACCGAATGATTCTCTCCCATTTTCTTTACAGGCGGCTGGAAGACGTCCCCTACATCTACGTCCCCCAGGATAAATTTTATCATATTGTGGCGTCCCAGGACAAAAAGCTTTTCCAGCTCAAAAAATATGAAGCCTGAGATTAAGGCTTTTTTTGCAACAGGACCTTGGGAGTTTTTGTAGTCTTGTTGTAAAAAAGAAAGGCCCCCACATGCATGCGCTCCACGGAAGCCACCACACCATAACCTGTTGAGAAAAAGACATATCCGAAATCGTTTACCGAAGCAGGACCCACCTTACCCACAAAAGTAGATTTCAGCAACACCGTCTCATACCGGCCCGCCGGAACCGAAACCTCGTACGCGCCCACATAGGAATGGGTAACGGCCAGCTTTCCCCGGATACTTTTTCCCCGCACAAAACAAAAGAAGGAAGTCCGATCCGGAGCACGCCCACAAAAAGTGCAAACGCGACTTTGAGATATCGTCCCGATTTCATATCACGCCTCTCTTTATACCTGCAGACTGCCTATAATCTCTTCCAGACTGCCGATTTCATTTTTTCGACAATAGTCTTTCAACCCCTCAATAATGCGGATCGGCGCCTGTGGGTCTACAAAGTTGGCCGTTCCCACCTGAACAGCCCTTGCTCCGGCAATAAGGAATTCAAGGGCATCCCTCTCGTTCATAATGCCGCCCATCCCGATAACCGGTATGCGCACGGAGCGCACCACCTGGTACACCATAAAAAGCGCAACAGGCCTGATGGCCGGTCCTGACAAACCACCGGAAACATTTGCCAGTTTGGGCCTTCTCCTTTCAATGTCTACGGCCATTCCCGTGAGCGTATTGGTAAGGGAAAGAACATCCGCCCCGGCCATTTCCACCGCTTTCGCAATTTCCCGGATATCCGTGACGTTTGGAGAAAGTTTTACGATCGTCGGTTTATCCGTGTTTTTCCGAACCGTTTCCGTTACCTGCGCGGCAACTCCGGGATCTGTGCCAAAAGCCATTCCCCCACGCTCCACATTGGGACAAGAGATATTCACTTCGATCGCGGATATTCCTTCAACGCCTCTGAGTTCTGCCGCTAACAGCCCGTATTCTTCGATACTGTGACCGTAGATATTGGCAATGACGGCGGTATCAAGTTTCCTCAACCACGGAAGCTTTTCCTTCAGAAAAGCTTCAATCCCCACATTTGCCAGACCGATGGCATTGAGCATCCCACACGGTGTTTCCACAATTCTCGGGGGTGGATTACCCGGCCGTGGTTTGAGAGAAATCCCCTTGACAACGATGCCGCCAAGCTGATTGACATCAACGATAGAAGAATATTCTCTCCCGTAGCCGTAGGTTCCTGAAGCGGTAATCACGGGATTCTTGAGTTGAAGAGGACCTATTTTTGTTCGCAAATCGGGATAATCCATGCTTAGAGAACCTCCCAGTCCACAAGCCCGGCATCAAAAACCGGGCCGTCCTGACACACATGTCCATACCCGGCGCCGCGATTGCCCACAATCTTTACGGCGCACCCCTGGCATGCCCCCACTCCGCATGCCATGGATGCTTCCAGCGATACCTGGCACGGGATATTTTTTTTGCCGGTAATGATGGAAACCGCTTTGAGCATGGGCAATGGCCCGCAGGCGTATACCTTTGGCAGACCATCAGGAAATCGAACCAGGCCGGCTTCCAGCAGATCCGTTACCAGGCCCCGGTGTCCGGCACTTCCATCTTCCGTAGCGATGGAAACCTTTGCATCGCCCATGGGTAAATCAACAAGGGGAACCTGGTCGCGCGACGAACCATATCCCGCATAAAACCCGGACAGGACGGCGCTGATTTTTCCCGCAAGAAAAATCAATGGGGCTATCCCCATACCCCCCGCAACCAGCAAGGCTCGTTCTCCTTTTTCCGGGAGCCGGAATCCTTTTCCGAGTGGTCCGAAGACAGACAGGGACTCCCCTCTGTTCATTTGGCTCAGAATAGCAGTTCCGCTGCCAACAACCCGGTAAAGCAAGAAGATCCGACCATCCTCGTGAACCCCGCACAGGGATAAAGGGCGGCGCAGAAGAGGGTCCAGTCCATTGCCCACTCTTATCATCACAAATTGGCCAGGGACCGCGGCGGCAGCAATTTCCGGCGACTCCAGGGCCATATAAAAGGCGCCTTCGGCCAATTTTCTGTTAAAAGTGATCTTGGAAGCCTGAACTAACATAAGAACCCCTGCAATTCAAAAATGTAATTGGTTGAGTGGTAAGGAATTGGGAATCATCTTACAACAATCTCCTTTGCAAGGCAACCATTTGACCAGTTTTCGATTCGTAAAAAATCCTCGTATATTTGCCAAGATCTACGTCTCACTACCCTCGCTTTCCACATACCGCCTCAACAATCCTGTCAAGAACACTTGATCTACGGTTCGTAAAAGTCATTCCTCGCCCGCGACCGGATGACCGGAAACTCGGTCAACCGCACCATAATAGTATTTGGGGAGAAATGTTTTCTGATTCTCATCCTTTTCTTTATTTACAGATTCTCCCTGATCAGTGGTATTCTCAATATAACAAAGCAAATGAGAGCCTTTAGCCTTCCCAACTTCCCCCTTTTTATCAAAATGCATCTCCTGCTAAGCCTCTTGGATGAGTACTTTTTTCCCGCTCCTATTGTTGGGGGATCTGGCCTCCAAAGTCAAACAGGCGCTGGAAATGGATACCCAGCCGTAAAGGCGTGCGGGTTTGAACAAAACGTTCCTTTCGTCTTGACATATCCGAATATCGCCACTAACGTTCTGCATCATGAATAGGATGCGAAAAAAAGCTCTCTTGGCAGTCGTGGTTTTTTCTTATCTCCTCATGGGGATGGCGGGACCTTATTCCTTTGTTTGGTGTTTCGAAGAAAATGGCACATCGCATCTGGAATTCGGCATTGTTGGTACGTGCCGACTTTTGCACCATGCTGGATGTAATGACGAGAAAGGTGTACTTCCACCTTACCTCTCGTTCGCAAACTCGGCAATAAGCTGCATTGACGTGCCTTTCTTGTCTGTTCAAGGCCAATCTCAAAGGCCTGCGTCCTCCCAAAAGAATCTCTTGCCTTACAGTCAAGCCCAGGTGGTTTGTTTCTTGCGGAACCCTGAAAAGACAACGGGAAGATCAACGGTTATACCAGAACCGCCCTTTTCTTGTTTTGCCTTGAAAGCCTTGGGCACGGTAGTCCTCCTTATTTAGAATTCCTCCATACGATTTTCTTTTCTTGCCTCAGGCGCGCAAAAATTATTTTATTTTTGCGCGGACCCTAAGCTGCGATAAACTTCATCCCCCCATCGGGATAGGCTCTACAGCTTTAAAAAAAATGGGATATCGTCGCCATGCGTTTTCACGAAGTCGCGATGTGTCTTTAGAAAAAAACGCCGGGGATTGAAAGGAGCAGGTGATGGTTAGAAATCTGTGTGTCATAGCGAGTATGCTGCTACTCGTATCAGCAAACCCGTTAGCAGCTCAAGGTCAACGGGACACTAAGAAAGACCTTTCTGGTAAATGGGATCAAACCTATACGCCGGACGAAATGAAAAAGGCAGATAGCTCGTCTCCATCCTTGGAAGAAACCAGCGGACCTCTGACTTTTCGTCAAGCGATCTCCCTGGCGTTATTGAAGAATCCCGCGCTGTCGGCATTTGCCTGGGAAGTCCGAGCCAAAGAGGCTGCCGCATTGCAGGCAGGTCTATATCCCAACCCGAGTGTTGGCGTTGAGGTGGAGAACGTGGCGGGTCAAGGAATATACAGTGGAACCAATGCCGCTGAAACCACCCTTTTCCTGAGCCAGCTCTTTCTGCTCGGGGGCAAGATACAAAAGCGCCGGCAGGTTGCATTGCTCGATCATGACCTGGCGGGATGGGATTATGAGAGCCTTCGACTGAATGTCTTAAGCCAGGCCTCAAAATCGTTTATCAAGGTCCTGGCCGCCCAGGAACGGCTTGTCCAGGCTGAACAGTTCCTGAGCATAGCCGAACGATCCTATGGTGCGGTGACGGACAGGGTTGAATCAGGCAAGGTCTCCCCCATAGAAGAAACCAGGGCCAGCGTGGCCCTATATTCGGCCCGTGTGGAGCAGACCACGGCGAGTCAGGAGCTGGAGGCGTCCCGTAAGAAACTGGCCGCGACCTGGGGAGGAGCAGCACCCGCTTTCAGTAAAGCCGTCGGCTCATTGGGGGTCATGGATCAGCCGCTTCCATTTGAAAAACTCGCAAACCTCATCGATCAAAATCCCGATCTGGCGCGCTGGACCACGGAGTTGGAGCAGCGCAAAGCCGCACTGGAACTGGCCCGGGCGAAAAGGATTCCGGATCTGACCCTCAATGCAGGTGTTCGAAACCTGCAAGAGATGAATAACAACGCCTTTGTTTTCGGGTTGACGATTCCCATCCCTGTTTTTGACCGCAATCAGGGGGGTATCCAAGAGGCGGCTCATGAGTTGAACAGGGCCAAGGATGACAAGGTTTCAGCCCGCATCCAGGCACTGGCCGTTCTGGCTGAAAGCTACCAGGCCCTTGCGGCCTCCTATTCCGCCGCAAAAACACTTGAGGAAAAGATCCTTCCCGCGGCTCAGAAGGCCCTTGATGCCATTGATTATGGATATAAACAGGGGAAGTTCGGATTTCTGGAACTCCTGGATACCCAACGTACCCTGTTTCAAGTCAGACGACAACGCATCGATACCCTATCCATGTACCATCTGGCCCGGATCGAAGTGGAGAGACTGGTTGGTTATTTCTCTAAAGAATGAGGTTGATATGAAACGGAAGATTGCCATTTGGATATCTCTCTTGTGCCTGGCAAGCCTGCCGGCATTAGGGTGTCAGCGAGACGAAACGAACCCCTCTTCGAGCTCCGCCCCTGATCATGTTGAAAAGGATCAGGGAGGACATGCCGGGCACGACCCGCAAGCTGAACAGGATAGGGAGCGGGTAGTCAAGATGGACCAACACGAACTGGATGAGTTCAATGTGGAACTTTCAACCGCAGGCCCCGGGGTCATCGAGATATCAATAGACCTTCCCGGACAGGTTGCACTCAACGCCGATCGGTTGGCCCATGTGGTTCCACGGGTTCCGGGCGTGGTCCGAAAAGTCTACAAAAGGCTCGGCGACAAGGTGAAGACCGGCGAAGTCATGGCTGTCCTGGAAAGCCGTGAATTGGCGGACATGAAGGCCGCCTACCTGGCCTCCGTGGAAAGGGTCTCTCTGGCCAAGGCGACTTATGAAAGAGAGAAGAAACTGTGGGAAAAGAAGGTATCTGCGGAGCACGAGTTTCTTGAGGCAAAGAAATCCCTGGCGGAGACCGGAATTGAAAAACGTTCCGCAGAACAGAAACTCCATGCCCTGGGTTTTTCGGATCCGTACCTGAAAGAGCTTACGAAACACTCTGACACCACTTACACCGGATACGCGATTGTCGCCCCTTTTGCCGGTACGGTCATTCAAAAGCACATAACATTGGGTGAAGCGGTCAAAGAAGACTCGGACGTCTTTGTGGTTGCTGACCTGAACACCGTATGGGTGGATATTTCGGTGTATCCGAAAGATCTTATGAAAGTCCGGGAGGGTCAGAATGTTTTGATCACAATGGGTGGTGATATTTCCCCTTTAAATGGGAAAATTTCCTATGTGGGTCCCCTGATCGGCGAGGCAACCCGTACTTCCCTGGTGCGTGTGGTGTTGCCCAATCCCGATAGAACGCTGCGGCCGGGGATGTTTATCACTGCAAAAATAACGGTTGACCGCATAAAAGCGCAGCTTTTGGCGCTGAAGACCTCTCTTCAGACGGTAGACGGACAGACAGTGGTCTTTGTCAAGACCGAGGAGGGGTTTGTGCCACACCCGGTCCGGTTAGGACGGGAAGATGCGTTACAGACAGAAGTTCTTGATGGACTGAAGCCGGGCCAGGTCTACGTAAGCCGGGGGTCTTTCACCCTAAAGGCCCAGCTCTTGAAAGGGGCCTTCGGTGATGGACACGGTCATTAGAAAGGGGTGTGAAACATGGAAAAACTGATCCATTTTGTCTTGAAAAACCACCTCTTGATGGCTCTGCTGGCATTGGGGGTCTTTGCCGGAGGCTGGGCCAGTTACCGCAACCTCCCTGTGGACGCCTTTCCGGATGTCTCCCCTGCCTTGGTGCAGGTCTTCACCGAGACCGAGGGGCTTGCCCCGGAAGAAGTGGAAAGATACGTTACCTATCCCATTGAAGTGGTCATGAACGGCCTGCCGAAGCTCAAAGAGATCCGCTCCATCTCCAACTTTGGCCTGTCCGTGGTGAATATCTATTTCGAGGATGGGACAGACATCTATTTTGCCCGCCAACAGGTAGGGGAACGACTCCAGACGGCCAGAGAAGAGATTCCGCAGGGATTCGGGGATCCGGAAATGGGGCCGATTTCCACCGGACTGGGGCAGATCCTGTTTTACCTGGTGGAGGACGAAACAGGGACGCGCAGCGCAGAGGAGATGAGGGGCATTCAGGACTGGCTGATCAAGTTCAACCTTCAGACCGTACCGGGTGTCACCGAAATACTCTCGCTTGGCGGCCAGATCAAACAGTTCCAGGTGGAAGTAAGGCCCGAGGATTTGCTCCGCTATGACTTAACTATCGCTGACGTGGTAAAGGCTGTCAAGGCCAACAACGCCAACGTAGGGGCCCAATATCTCGTGAAGAATGACGAGCAATACATCGTTCGGTCCGTCGGCATTGCCGAGAAGATCGATGATCTGAAAAAGATCGTGCTTAAGGTCAAAGACGGGATACCTGTCTATCTCGATCAGGTTGCCCGGTTGAGGATTGGCGGAGAGATCCGCACGGGCATGGCCACCATGGACGGCAAGGGTGAAGCGGTGGTCGGGATGGTGCTGAAGCTGATCGGCGCCAACACCTCCAGGGTGATAAAAGACGTCAAGAAAAAGATCATGGAAATTGAAAAGATCCTTCCCCCGGGCATCCGTGTGATCCCCTATTACGATCAGGCAACCCTCGTGGAAAAAAGCGTCAAGACCGTGACCGACGCGCTGTACGTCGCTGTAATTCTGGTAGCCCTGGTGCTGCTGGTCTTCATGGGGGGGCTGCGCCCCAGTATTGTGGTGGCCCTGTCCATCCCCTTTTCCATCTTCTTTGCCATGATCATGATGAGATTCCTGGGTATTTCAGCCAATCTCATGTCATTCGGGGGCCTGGCCATTGCCATAGGCATGATGGTGGACGGCGCCATCGTCATGGTGGAAAACATCGATCGCGCATTCAAGGAGGCAGACCCGAACGGCACGCGCATCCTTGTCCTGGTCCGGGCGTGCGCCCAAGTCGCCCGCCCGATCCTGTTTGCCATTGCCATCATCATCATTGTCTTTCTCCCCCTATTCACCCTTCAAGGTGTTGAAGGGAAGACCTTCAAACCCTTGGCCTACACGGTTTCGCTGGCCATGCTGGGGTCGCTCATTTTTGCCCTGCTCTTAACCCCTGTAGGGGCACATCTCCTGATGCGCCAACAAAAAATGGCCGGGGAACAAAAAATCCCGAAAGAACCGTTCCTTGTTCGATTGCTTCTTAAGCCTTACCGCCCGATTGTCTCCCTGTTCGTTCATCATCGTTTTCTGGCCGTATGCCTGGCTGTCTTTATGTTGGCTGGAGGCGCTTTGATCTTCCCTCGCCTGGGTTCCGAGTTCGTTCCGCGACTCAACGAGGGGGATCTCCTCATACGGGCGACCATGGCGCCTTCCATCTCCCTGGAGGAAGCCGGAAAGACAATGCTGCGGTTTGAGCGGCGGCTGATGCAGCGTTTCCCTGAAGTCATTCGGGTCGTTACGCGGGTCGGCCGCGGCGAGGTGGGGGCCCATGCCGATCCGATCAATAGTGCCGAGGCATTCGTGGCCCTGAAACCTCAAGATCAATGGAGGACCGCTGACAGCCCGGAGGGGCTTTACACCCTTATCAGTGAAGACCTGGAGGCCTTTCCCGGCGCCAAGTTCAATGTCACCCAGCCGATTGCGGCAGCAGTGGACGAACTCCTTACGGGAACCAAAGCAGATCTGGCCATAAAGATCTTTGGCCCCGAAATGGAGGTTCTCAAGGAGAAGGCCGAAGAGATCGAAGCGCTGATCCGGAAGGTACGGGGGGCCGCGGATGTTCAGAGTGATCAGGTTACCGGAACGCCGCAGGTACGCATCCGGATCGANCGGCAGGCCATCGCCCGGTACGGGATTAATGTTGAAGACATCCAGAGCGCCATTCGTACCGCTATCGGCGGTGAGAAGGCCGGCCAGATCTTTGAGGGAATCCGGCGCTTCGACATTTATGTTCGGTATACTCAGAAGGGACGTGACCATTCCCAAATAATCCGTCAGCTTATTATCCCCGCTCCCGGGAGGATAAAAGTCCCGCTCGAACAATTGGCTCAGGTCGAAGAGATCGTGGGTCCCCGTCAAGTGACCCGCGAGAACAACCAACGCTTCATTACCGTCCAGTGCAATGTACGAGGCCGCGACATGGGTTCGTTTGTGGCTGAAGGGCAACGAGCCATATCCGAAAAGGTGAAGATGCCCCCAGGATATCTGGTCACGTGGGGCGGCCAGTTCGAACTGCAGCAAGAGGCCAACCGGCGGTTGTCCGTGGTAGTGCCCATTACCTTGGCAATCGTCATTTTGCTCCTGTTTATGAACTTCAATTCCATCAAGAACTGCGTGCTCATATTGCTTAACATCCCCCTTGCCCTGGTGGGCGGGGTCGTTGCCTTGTGGTTGTCCAATCAGAACCTGTCCGTACCGGCTTCCATAGGCTTCATAGCCCTGTTTGGCATCGCACTGGAAAATGGCATGGTTCTTGTGACTTACCTCAACCAGCTCTTGCGCGATGGCCTTCAAGTGGACGAATCGTCCATCAGGGGCGCATGCCTCCGCTTCAGACCCGTGTTGATGACCGCAATCACCACTGCCCTGGGGTTGATTCCATTGCTCTTTTCCTCGGGAACCGGAAGTGAAGTGCAACGCCCCTTGGCTACTGTCGTTGTGGGAGGGCTGGTGACTTCAACCATCCTGACGCTCCTGGTCATACCCGCACTTTATAAATGGTTTGCCATTAAACTGGAGAGAAAATGATTTTATGCCGGACTGGTCCTTATGACGGATGCTCCCTCAAAGCCGGCTCAGATTATAAGAGGGGGAAGGTCTCTTGGGGTGCGGTTTGATGTGCTGCCGGCGATTATCCCTCCCGAGGGAAGCAAAGTCCGGCCGGCTTACCACAAAGCATCACGATCCGACAGTAAGAGCCTGTTTGAAAATTATCCCTTTGCGAGGTTGAGCGAGGCTTTCGAGGGCAAGGAAGCGACAAAAATGGGGCTGAAAGCGTAGTCGAGCTACGTTGAAGACCCATTTTGGTCGATGACGCAGCCAT
>DUZB01000063.1 GCA_013349725.1 Deltaproteobacteria bacterium
TAAAGTACGGCACAACAAGAGATTACATCAAAGGACTCAAGGTGGTCCTGGCCGACGGAACCATCATCGAAACAGGAACCCGGGCCCCGAAAACATCCTTAGGCTACGATCTCACAAGACTTTTCACTTCCGCCGAAGGCACCCTGGGCATCATCACCGAGGTCCTGGCAAAACTGGAACCGAAACCGGAATATGCCGCCCTGGCCCTTGCCATTTTTGGCGACGTAAATGCAGCTGGCGATGCAGTTACTGAGGTGACCACATCGGGCATCAAACTGGCCGGCTGTGAAATCATGGATAAGGTCAGCGTCAAGGTCGTCGAAAAAGCCCTGGGAAGAGATGCGAGCAAGATCGAAGCCCTCCTGATCATGGAAGGCGATGGCGTCAAGGAAGTGGTGGTTCGAGACATGGAGCAGATCGGAAAGATCTGCAATAAATATGGCGTGCTCGAATTCGAATGGACCGATTCTCCGGAAAAACGCGAAGAAATGATGCGGGCAAGGGGAGGTCTGGTCCCTACCCTTTCGAGAATCAAACCGGGTAATCGTCTGGTGGCCATAGCTGAAGACTTTGGCGTTCCTTCCACCAAGATCCCTGAAACCATTCGCCGCGCACAGGAAATTTCCAAAAAATATAACCTGCTGATCGCCACATTCGGCCACGTGGGAGACGGAAATGTTCATACGACCTTTGTCTGTGATGTAAGAAGCCGGGACGACTGGAACCGTCTCAAACCGGCCGCGGAGGAACTGGTCAAGACCGCCCTGGAGATGAAGGGGACTCTCAGCGCCGAGCACGGCACGGGACTGACCCGGGCCCCCCATATTGAAATGCAGCTTGGCCCGGCCATGGAGGTCATGCGGAAGATAAAAGAGGCCCTTGATCCCGACAACATTCTCAATCCCGGTAAAATGGGATTAGAGAGGGGAGTGAAGACGGATGTCTATGACTATTTTGCCTTCCAGCCCCTGATCGACAACCCCGAAGGAGTGAACTCCTTCGGCACCGATATCGACAACGAGATCCTTGCATGCATTCACTGCGGTTTCTGCCGTCTGGGATGTCCCACGTTCAGCGTGACACAGAGGGAAGGACGTAATGCCAGAGGAAGAAACGCCTTAGCCTTTTATCTCTTGAACGGGACGGTTGAGCCGACCAAAGAGTTTGCCGAAGTTTTCTATTCGTGCACCACATGCCAGGCATGCACTTATTTCTGTCCGGCAAGAATCAAGGTGGATGAAATCGTCGAGGCGGTCCGCGCAAAGCTCTACGATGCAGGGCTGACCCCCACCCCCGTGCTGGGAGTCAGGGACAATATCCTCAATACGGGCAATGTTTTTGCAAGCGCCAAGAAAGACAGAATAGAGATCTATCCCCCGGCCCTTCGTGAAAAGGCAAAAGAGAGCAAAATGAAAGAAAAGGCCGAGACGGTTCTTTTCATGGGTTGCGTACCGAGTTATTTAGACATGAAGATGGTGCCCAGTCTGATCAAACCGCTTGACGCTGCGGGCCTGGATTACACAACGCTTTCCACGGAAGAGGGTTGCTGCGGATTTCCTCTCTTTCTCATGGGATCCAGTGAATTTGAGCCCCACGCGCAGAAAGTCATCGAAAGGCTCAAGGCAACGGGCGCGAAGGAACTGGTTACCCCCTGCGCCGGTTGCTACAAGACCTTCAAGAAGATCTACGGCGAAATCGGCGATCTGGGTATGGAGGTCTACCACTCGGTACATTACCTGGAAAAGCTGATCAAAGAGGGACGTATCAAGCTGAAAGGAGATTTGGGCAAAAAGGTGACCTACCATGATCCCTGCGATCTGGGCAGGGCTTTCGGGATTTTTGAAGAGCCGAGAAACATCCTTAAAGCCACCCCCGGTCTGGAATTCGTGGAAATGGCAAGAAATCGTCTCCAGGCCCGCTGCTGCGGGGGCGGCGGAGGCGTTCAGGCCAACAACCCGGAAATGGCCATTGAAATGGGCGCCGAAAGGGTGCGGGATGCCCTGGCCGTGGGCGCTGAGATTATCGTCTCAGGCTGCGCAGCCTGCAAAGACAACCTCAAGAAGGGCGCCAAGGCCATACCGAAGCAGGAAAGAGGCAAGATCAAGATCATGGATATCACCGAGTTGATCGCCAACCAGATGGAGTAAGGCAACCCATTTACTATTAAAAATTGAGGCATCCTTCATAACAGCCAAAAAGTGGTTTACACTTTTCGCCTGAAAACCATTCTGCGCTACCCCGTCATTCCGGCATGCTTTTAGCCGGAATCCACCCAGGTGTATCTCTGGATTCCGGCTAAAAGCATGCCGGAATGACAAAAGTGTAAACTGCCAAATGAAGGATGCCAAAATTGATAATTGATAATTGATAATTTCAGGAAGGATTTAAATGCCTCAAGAAAAAGCGATAAAACGGAAGAAAATTGAAGCCACAGATAAGTGCAAGAAGCTGATGGCCGACCATTTCTTAGAAATGGACGAAGCGGTCAAGACCGGTTCCCGGAAAATTGCCTGGTGCACGAGCGTGGGACCTGCAGAAATTTTGAGAGGTATGGGATTCCTGGTCTATTTCCCGGAAAACCACGGCGCCATGCTGGGCGCCACCAGGATGGCGACAGAGCTGATTCCCCATGCCAATGCCTTAGGCTACTCCCCGGATATCTGCTCCTACCTTACCGCGGATGTAGGGTCCTTTGTTCAGAAAAAGACGCCGCTGACCATGGCATATCAGATTGAATCGGTCCCCAAACCGGATGTCCTTGTCTTTAACACCAACCAGTGCCGCGACGTTCAGGACTGGTTTGCCTGGTATGCAAGGGAATTGCAGGCCCCCCTTTTGGGGATTCACACACACCGGGATATCGGGGATATAGGCAATTTGCAGATTAAGGATATTGCCGGCCAGATAGAGGAATTGATCCCGCCGCTTGAAGAGATAAGCGGCGATAAATTCGATATGGATCGGTTTAAGGAGGTCGTGGGATATTCAAGGCAAACCTCCGAACTCTGGAGGGCCTGCCTGGAAGCATCAGCGGCCATACCCTCTCCCTGGACTTTTTTCGATACCACCATTCTCATGGGACCTGCCGTGGTCGCCAGAGGGACCAGGGAAGCCGTCGAATATTATGAAATGCTCCTTGCCGAGCTCAAGGAAAGGATCAGTGAAGGGGTGGCCGCGGTAGAAGGGGAAAAGTTCAGGCTCTATTGGGAAGGAATGCCCATATGGGGAAAACTCAGGCCTCTCTCAGAACAATTTTCTTCTCTGAAGACCTGTGTTGTGGCTTCCACCTACTGCAATAGCTGGATCTTCGACCAGCTAGACCCGGCGAAACCATTCGAGAGCATGGCCCGAGCCTACACCGAGCTTTTCATCGTGCGGGATGAACCGTATAAAGAACAGTACATCAAAAACTGCTTCGAGAAATTCAAATTTGACGGGATCCTTTTTCATGATGCAAAGACTTGTCCCAACAATTCAAATAACCGTTACGGCATGCCGGAACGGCTCAGCAGTAAACTGGGAATTCCGGTACTCACCATAAACGGGGATCTGAACGATCTGAGGTGCTACTCGGAAGAACAGGCGAAGACCAATATTGAGGCGTTCATAGAACAGTTGGAGGAAAGATGACCAGTCGGTCTCCGCAATCCGGACAGGGAGAAATTTTTGCGGGGGTAGATATTGGCTCATCGCGCACCAAGGTGGTGGTCCTCGACGGGGGGAAGAGGCTCTTAGGCCACTCGGTAAAGAGATCCGGGACCAATTTTTCTGAAACAGCGGAAATCTGCATGGAAGCGTCCCTGAAAATGGCCCATGCCCGAAGGGAAGATGTGGTCCATTGTGTATCCACCGGATATGGAAGGAACAACGTTGCTTTCAGCTCTCTGACCAAAACGGAAATAGGATGCCACGCCAAAGGTTGTTTTCATTATTTTCCCAGGGCCATGACCATTATCGATATTGGGGGGCAGGACAACAAAATTATCAAGGTGGACGCGCAAGGCAAACGGATAAATTTCAAGATGAACCGGAAATGCGCGGCCGGGACCGGCGCCTTTCTCGAAGAAATGTCCATGCGCCTCAATATCCCTCTTGAAGAGATGGATTCCCTGGCCAGGCAGTCTCAGGAGATGGTCGAACTGGGAAGTTACTGCACCGTTTTCAGCGGGACCGAAGTCCTCGAAAAGATCCGGCAGGGGAAAAAGGTCCCCGATATTGTAAAAGGGCTTTTCTATTCCGTCATCAAAAGAGTCGTGGAAATGGATTCCCTGACGGATACAGTGGCCATGACCGGCGGAGTGGTTGCCCACAACCCCTATCTGATCAACATGATCAGGGAAATTGTAAAAAGCGAGATTGTTGTTCCCGAACACCCCCAGTTGACGGGGGCAGTGGGAGCGGCACTTTTTGCCATGGAGTTGAAAAGCACCTCGCGTTAAACTTCCGAACGCGGAATGCGGAGTGCGGACTATTTGCGCTCGTGTGAAGCTGCTTCGGGGTGTCAGGTGTCAGTGTTCAGGTCATTAGTCATTGGTCATTTGGCCTTCGGACGTCATTCAATGGTCATTCGCTTCGCTGTCATTCAGTTGTTATGAGGTTGTCATTCCATTCCCCTGATCCGTCGACTTTGGACGTTGGACATTGGACTTTTAACCTGACACCTGACACCCGAAACCTGGCACATCTTGGAGCAGCAGAACGCAAATTTCAAATATCTTTGGATAGGATTTCAAGATTATAAATAAGTAGGGAGGAATACCAATGAACATAAGCAAATGGACGCATGCCGGCACGATTGTGAAGATGAACGCCCTGAATTATCCCGATAAACTGGGATGGCAGGATAAAGCCCGGGAATTCACCTTTAAAGAGTGGAATGAAAGATCTTGCCGATTTGCCAACGGACTCACGGCCATGGGCGTGGGACAAAAAGACTCCTTTGCGGTTTTAGCTTACAATCGCGGGGAATGGATGGATATCTATGCGGGATGCGCCAAGGGTGGACAGATGGTCGTCCCCATCATGTTCAGGCTGGCGGCGCCCGATATCCAATATATCGCCGAACATTCCGAATGTAAGGCTATCGTAGTGGAGGCCCCCTTTGTTGAAATGGTAGACGGCATCAGGGGCAACCTGCAGATCCCCGAAGGGAATTTCATATATCTTGGCGAAGGCCCCGCTCCAAAAGGATACGTGGGCTATGAAGATTTCCTGTCCGAGGCCTCGCCGGAAGAGCCCGATGCCATGGTGGACAGCGCTGATATCTGGTGCATCATGTACACCTCAGGAACCACGGGCAAACCGAAAGGAGTCATGAGAACCCATGAATCCAACGTTTCCCAGTATTATCTGAACGATATCAACATGGGTGTAAGACCCACGGATAAAGTGATGCTGGTTATGCCCATGTGCCACATCAATTCCATTTTTTATTCCTTTGCGTACACGCTGGTGTCCGCGCCGGTATTTGTTTACAATATGGTGAGCTTTGATCCTGAAGATCTGCTTAAAACTATTGAAGAATATAAAATCACCTTTACATCGCTCGTTCCAACGCACTATATCATGCTCCTGGCCCTTCCGGATGAAATCAAGAACAACATAGACGTGTCGTCCATGAGGCAGTTGCTCATCTCTTCGGCGCCCGCAAGAAAAGATCTCAAACTGGCCATCATGGACTACTTCAAAAAAGCTGAACTCTGGGAGGCCTATGGGACTTCCGAAGGAGGGCTGATAACGCTGCTCAGGCCCGAGGACCAGTTCAAGAAATTGGGGTCCATCGGAAAGGAGATCTTCGGAACAGACAGGATCAGGATCCTTGATGATGACAGGAATGAAGTCCCCGACGGAGAAGTGGGGGAACTTTTTTACCGGACCCCCATGCTTTTCAAGCAATACCTCAAAGAGCCTGAAAAGACCAAAGAAGCCTTTATCGGGGAATGGTCTTCCGCCGGCGACATGGTAAAAAGAGACGAAGACGGGTACTATACTCTGGTAGATCGAAAGGCGAACATGATTATCACCGGAGGAGAGAACGTTTACCCATCGGAGATAGAGAGTGCCGTAGGGGCCCATGAAGCCGTTCGCGACATCGCCGTCATAGGTATTCCCGATGAGAAATGGGGCGAATCGATCAAGGCCATTGTCGTACTGAATGACGGGTATGAAGAGAGTGAGGAAATGGCCAAAGAGATCATGGAATTCTCCCGTGGAAAGATGGCTGGTTTCAAGCGTCCTAAATCGGTCGATTTTGTGTCCGACGACCAGATGCCCAGAACCCCCACAGGAAAAATCCTGCACAGGATACTGAGGGAGAAATACGGCAAATGGAGCGATTAAGCTCCGGGCGCTATAGGTTTTACGAGAATAGTTTTGGGACGCAGATAGGCGCAGATAAGCGCAGAAAATCATTAAAGAGTAAAAAATCAGCGAAAATCTGCGTTCATCCGCGTTCAAATTATTTTTATTAAGCATTATAACAACTTACAAAAGACACAAAGGAGAATAACATGTTGACGAAAGCATTCATCCCTTACAAAGGTTACTATTCGACCCCTTTCAGCAGGTGGCAGGGAAGCATGGCCAACGAAAACTCCATCGTCCTGGCAGGAAATACGGCTAAGAGATGGTTCGCGGAAAAAAATTGGGAGACGGAATTTTTGGATTACCTCATTCTGGGCGTTACCATCAGCCAGCTTCATCAGTTCTATTCAAGCCCCTGGGCAGCCGCGGTGATGGGTGCGGGCGAAATCCCGGGAATGCAGATCAGCCAGGCCTGTACCACCTCCACCACCTGCCTGTATCAGGCCGCCATGGGCCTGGAAACCGGCCTGTATAAAAACTGCTGGACCATGATGACAGACAGATGCTCCAACGGCCCTCACACCATATGGCCCAATCCCAATGGACCGGGAGGGGAAGTGATCTCTGAAAACTGGCTGATGGACAATTTTAACGGCGACCCCAACGTGGGTCTCAAAATGATTGAAACAGCAGAGAACGTGGCAAAGGAAGGCAACATCACCAAAGAACAGTGTGATGCCTTGACTCTCAGGCGATACCAGCAGTATACGGATGCTCTTGCCGACGACAGGAAGTTTCAGAAAAGATACATGTTCCCCGCCGAGGTCAGGATATCGAAGAAAGCGACCAAACTGGTGGAGGTTGACGAGGGAGTCACTCCCTGCACGGAAGAAGGCCTGGCCAGACTCAGGCCGGCCGTTCCCGGCGGCGTCCTCTCTTTTGGCGCCCAGACTTTTCCGGCTGATGGAAACTGCGCCCTCCTGGTTACCTCCCAGGATAAGGCAAAAGAACTGAGCGCCGATCCTTCCATCCCCATCCGGATACTGTCTTACGGTTTCTCCAGGACGAAACCCGGTTATATGGCGGCAGCCCCCGTTCCGGCAGCCAGGATGGCCCTCGAAAATGCCGGTCTTACCATACAGGACATGAAGGCTATTAAGACCCATAACCCGTTCATCGTGAACGACCTCTACTTTGCCCAGCAGATGGGGATCGAAGCGGAAGGAACAGATGCCATCGGTTTCAACAACTATGGCTGCTCCATGATCTATGGCCACCCCCAGGGGCCCACGGCCGGACGGAATATTATTGAGGGCATCGAAGAGCTCGCCCTCAAGGGAGGCGGCTACCTCCTCTGGGCCGGATGCGCGGCCGGCGACACGGGCGGCGCCATGGTCCTCAAAGTGGGTTGATTCCGTCAATTGCCTGTTGACCCCATGGGTCATTCCTGATAATAAAAGGCCACCTTTAACAAGGGTGGCCTTTTTCTTTGCATTTGATCCATCGCAACAAGGGTATCCGATCCATGGAAATGATTATTTTTCAATCTCTTGGCGGTCTGGGCCTTTTCCTCTTCGGCATGAAAATCATGTCCGAAGGGCTTCAAAGGGTCGCCGGGAAAAAGATGCGCCAGATCCTCAAAATGGTGTCCGACAACCGTATTGTAGGATGCGGTGTAGGCGCAATTGTAACCAGCATCATTCAGAGTTCGAGTGCCACAACAGTCATGCTGGTCAGTTTCGTTGATGCCGGATTGATGACGTTTGTACAGGCAACGGGTGTTGTACTTGGCGCCAATGTGGGCACAACCATGACAGCGCAGCTCATTGCCTTTAACATCACCGCCTATGCCCTCCCTGCAATCGCGGCAGGGGTGATTCTTAAATTTTTTCTGGGACGTAGAAAATGGGTCTATGTAGGCGATGTCCTTCTGGGATTCGGATTGATTTTTTTCGGGCTGGCGACCATGAAGGCAGGATTCGCCCCTCTCAAAGATCATCCCGATTTCATCGCTTTTTTCACACGTTTCAACGCTGATGACATACTCAGCATCCTGCTGTGCATTGCCGTAGGCACCGTCTTCACGATGATACTCCAGAGCTCAAGCGCCACGATCGGCATCACCATGGCCCTTGCCAGCGAAGGCCTGCTTAATTTTGAAGCAAGCGTGGCTCTGATTTTAGGCGATAACATCGGAACCACCATTACAGCTCAAATCGCCTGCATAGGCGCCGGCATCAATGCCCGGCGAACGGCAAGAGCCCATGCCATGTTCAATATTCTTGGCGTCATTCTGATTGTATTGATTTTTCCTTTCTTTCTGGAGCTTGTGCTGTGGTCCACCCACAGTCTCATGGATATCGGATCGCCTGATCTTATTGTCGGAGGACAAAGACCCAACATCGGGAGATATATTGCCAACGCACACACTGCCTTTAATCTGGTCAATGTGATTTTCTTTCTCTTCTTTCTCAAATATCTCGTAAAACTTACCATGTGGTTGGTGCCGGAAAAGGAAGGCGAAAGACAGCTGGAGGAATTGAGGCAGATTAAATATATTGATTCGAAATATATCGACACCCCTGATGTAGCCATTGCACAGGCCAGGGCCGAAATCATAAGGATGGGGCGTGCTGTAGAGCAGATGTACGACGATGTGGTTTTCTCCCTTAAAGACGGAAATCTGCAGGAATTATCCAAATGGAGGAAGAAGGAGGACACCATTGATAACCTGCAAAAGGAAATCATACAGTTTCTTGTGCAGGTGGTACAACGCCCTATCACCCCGGAGGAATCCAAAGAGATTGCCTCTTTAATGCGGATGACCAATAACCTGGAAAGAGCAGGCGACGGCATTGAAAATATTGCTGAATTAATAGAAGAGCTCATGGAACAACGCCTCAGCCTCTCGGAGGGGGGTCTGCAGGATTTTGAAACAATTGCACAGGAAGTACGCCGGTTCCTGGAAGTTGCCGTCACCTCTATTCAAAATGAGGATAAAGACATCATGCCAAGGGCCCAGAAATATGAGGACACGATCGACCGCATGCGCGAGGAAATGAGGGGCAATTATATCATGCGGCTTCAAAGCGGGATGTGCACGGTTGATCCGGGATTGATTCTTGTGGATATGTTAACCGCCTTCGAGAAAATCGGGGATTTCTGCTACAACGTCACACAGGCTGTTGCGGGAATAAAATAGCATGGAATTGAAAGGGTCAATAGAAAAAGCAAATTGCGAAAGATGCGGTGAATGCTGTCTCCGTTCGAGCCCTGCCCTCCAGACGCAGGATATTTCCTTTGTGTCCAATGGTCTGATCCAATGGTCGCACCTCTATACCGTCCGCATCGGTGAACCTGTAAGGAACAATATCGATGGGACCCTGGAACAGACGCAGCACGAAATCATAAAGGTCAGGGAAAAAACAGGGAAAGCGGAATGCCTCTTTTATGACGATGCGGGAAAGGCATGCACCATATACGATCATCGTCCCATCCAGTGTGCAGCCCAGGCCTGCTGGGACGAAAGGGAATTTTTTCGTGTATATGCCGAACCCAAGGCGACCAGACAGGACATCATCCGTGATAAAAACCTGTTAAGACTTGTATCGGAACATGAAAAAAGATGCGCCTACACCGAGCTTGACCGAGGGGTAAGGCGGATTGAAACCGATGGGAATCGAGCCCTTGAAAAAATCCTTGCGCTCCTGAAATTCGATCATGATCTCAGACGAATGGCGCCTGAAAAGCTGGGGATGGATCCAGCGGAACTGGACTTTGTCTTCGGCCGACCTCTCACGGATGCCATATGCCTGTTTGGACTGAAAGTGATGAAGGAAAAAGACGGGTCCTTCTTCCTCACCATATCCGATTCAAAAATCCCGGCATGAATGGAATATCCAGCAGAACGTGCAAAGTCACAGGAGCTTTCCAGCTAACGCTGTGGCCTCCACGATTTTCTGTGATTCCTTTGCATGAAAATACCACCGTTTGAAATGGTTGCCAAGGGTAACCCCTTTTGACCGGAAGACAGTCCGTCCGTCTACCACGTCCTCGTATTGTTCGTCACGATCAGCGGGAATCACCCGGAACAATTTCTTGCTCCCTACCACTATCAATTTCGTTCGAGGCCGGGTAAAGGATACGTTCATCCGGTTGGGCATCATCAGAAAATCCTTTTCCGCTTTAATATGTTCTTCGTCGGAAGCTGTAAGCGAAACAATCACCACATCCCTTTCCTGCCCCTGGATTCTCTCTACCGTATCAATCACAAGGTCCGGGGAAAGAAGTTTTTGAGCGGCAGCCTTCTCAATCCCTTTGTCTTTTACCATTCGGGCGATGTATTCACGGATCAGGTTGTTCTGCCGCCTGTGGGCCGCTACCACACAAAGGCCGTCTTTTGGGTCGATGCCGCAAGCTGAAACCAGTTCAAAGACAATCTCTGCCACCACGAACGCTTCTTCAGGGGATTCCTGGGAATATCCTTCATGATCAACATGCACAAAAACCACCGGATTTTCCGGATCCAGAATAGCGTTGAGGATGGGACCATCGGGCAGTGTTCGGACCTCCAACCTTCGATCTCGTACTTCTGCGATCGGTTTCAACTGTCCCCCATAGTACTCCGCACTGGGAAAGGCAGTTATAGCCTGATTCATGCGCCGGGTTTCATCCAGGATACTGTTCAACTCGGGGTATTGAGCNAGAAGAAAGGAAAAGACCGATCGGTTCACCGGGCTTCCTTTGTGGTATCCCTGAATCACCGGCGGCATCTGCTGGTGATCCCCCACAAAAATATATCTGCCGGCCNGGGGCATGGCCATGAGGGCATGGTGGATCAACAACTGGCTGGCCTCGTCAAAAATGGCCACATCATAACCCGGCTTTCCTTCCTCTACCCCGGCCTCAAATATGGCTTTGGTGTAGGCATCCAGTTCCCGCCAGTAGTGTTCATCGCGGATCTTGGGCACAGCAGGCCTTGTATATCCTCCCCGCTTTAACGATTTCCTGATCATGACCGCTGTCGGTTTGAAGGCTTCAAATGCAGTCATGCCGACCACAGGACAATCGGAATCTTCAAGTACCCGTTCATCCAGGTCTTCATTGGCGTAACCGCCGCCGATTTTGGCTACCTGATCCAGCGAGGTGTTGCGGACACAGGCATTGAGGGCATTGTTAATGGCCCTGTGTGAAAAGGAACAGATAAAGACCCTCAGTCCTAAGTTCACCAGGGCTTGGGCAATCTGCGAAATAAGAAAAGTCTTTCCCGTTCCGGGCGGCCCCTGAATGAGGGAAAGAGGATTCTTCATCGCATGGGTAAAGGCTTTTTTCTGTCCATTCAAAAGAAAAGGGGGAGGTTCAGGAAACGGGCCTTCTACTTCCGAAGCAACATGCAGGCCGGACAGGATCTCCCGGATTAAAGGGCCGGGCGTCTTTTTGGTGCTTAGATATCCTGAAGCCCAGGTTGGATAGGTATACAGGGGAAAACGGCTCACCATTCTATCATCAACGAGGCATTTTTCACCAATTACCGGATCGTAGCGGTTGCTCCAGAGGTCATAAGGATCATCCAGAAAAACCCGCTTATTTTTCTCATCCAGCTCCTTGATGACCAGTTTATTCCCCTGCCGGATCAGCTCTCCTCTCATGTCCCTTTTGTGAGGGTTCAGCAATATATAGTCACCGGTCCTGAATTTTGAGGAATTTATGCTGTAAGAAAAAAGATTATCGCCTTTGTGGACAACCGGCAGACACCTGAATTTTTCCTCCCTTTCCTCTATTTCAAGGCTGTGCAGTTCAAGCACATCCCGTGCGGCGGTTCTGAACTCGCCGTCGATGAACTTCAGGATATCGATGGATGTAATGGTTTCCTGTGGCATCGGTATCTTTATCCGTTGTTTTGTTTTTCCATGAAAAGGAACCAGTTCACAAGCGCCCGGGTAGCGTTGAGATCGTCCTCGTTGTAGATCTCTATGAGTTTCATCCAGACCCGCTTTTTCCGCTCCACATAGAGATTGTACCAGACCACCGACATATCCGCGGATGCGTCGAACATCAAAGCTTCGTCCTGAAGATTGAAATCTTTCATCACCGCCGCAACTTCCTGCAGGCTGTCTTTGATTTCCGACGAAGCCCAGCCGCTCTTTTTCAATTCCAATGCCAATTCTTCAAGGGACTGGATCTTTTTCCATTCATGCCCTCCCGTAAGGCCTTTTTTTCCCATCAGCATCTTGATGCAGGGGGCCACCTCTTTGATGGAATAGGAACGAACAGGCAGGTAGAAAGTATTGCGCACGAGCTTGTAGAGGTCCACCATCCGCCGATTCAAATAGTCCACCCGGTCAATCAGTTCGGCGGAGCGGCCTTTGAATTTTTCCGCCAGGGCGAGCAGGTGCGTGGGTTCATAATGGGCGTAATGAAAGAGGATAAATCCCTCGTCTCCGAATTTTTCCCGGCATTCATCCATTCTTCCCAGGAACGACTGAAAAGCCCGGTACTCCTCATCCGGCAAAAGGGTGTGAGCCGTGTAAAATTCCGAGGGGCCTTTCTTTCTCCGGCCTCCTTTACCCGGTTCATCCACCATCACGCCAAAGAGATATTCAACCGAAAAATACGGATTGGACTCCATATCAAAGTGAATGTGAACAAGGCTCGTATCTGTAAAATCAAGGGCCATGACCCCTTCTTTTTCACCGGGAAGATCCATTTCCCGTTCCGTGATGGTCAGGCAGGCCTCCCGTGGAGAATTAAAAATTCCCCTGGAAACGGGTTCATTGGTCACAAGGGATATGGCCTGAGATTTCAGTTTTCCAAGTCCGTTGAATGTAACCCCGGTGGCTTTACCGGCCTTTTTCAAAAGTCCATCCTTTGCGCCTGCCAGGGATTCAATATCGAGTACTCCGGCCCGATTGAGATGGCGTTTCTGAATCTTTCGAATATCGGGAAGAAGCGAGAGATCATTGGCTGCCACCGCCCGCTCCATGCAGCGGTCATAATAGGGGCATGTGCCGCAGGCTCCCTTGGGGTGAAGGAAGAAATTTTCTTCATTTTCTTGAAGGGTCTCAGGGAACTCCTCTTCAAGAAAGGTTTT
>DUZB01000064.1 GCA_013349725.1 Deltaproteobacteria bacterium
CCGCCTCCGGCCAGGAATGGATCGGCCGGTTCATCAACAAGGATCCTTCACAATCCGCTTTCCTGGCCCTGATGCCCGAAAAAGAGTGATCCCCCCATTGAAATCCTTACGATGAAAAAGNCATTCATGATCTCTGCGGCTATGGAGATTACTGAATATTTCAACCATCTGCCTGTTTCTGGAAACGATCAATAATATATAAGGCAATTGCACCGACGGGGATCGAGATCCCGACTACCACAAATTCCATCCATTTGGGCCATGGTAATTCCATTTCCGTTATCCTCCTTACGAATAATTAACTTAATTCAGAGCTGCGCATTTCGTTGTTGACGTTAAAGCCCGCTATTCAAATACCAATAGGGCCGCAGCATAATGAAAAATAATGCTTCGTACAATTAGAAAATTATGATACTATCTTTCTAAATTTTCAAATCGGGAGGTAGGAATAATGGAATGGCTGAACTATCATCATTTGCACTACTTCTGGACTGTAATGCGAGAAGGAAGCGTGACGGCAGCCTGTAAAAAGCTTCGGCTTTCACCGTCTACTGTCAGCACCCAGGTCGGCAAGCTCGAAGAGACCCTGGGCGGCAAGCTCTTTCGCCGGGTTGGACGAGACCTGGAGCCCACCGACCTGGGACGTGTGATATTTAGATATGCGAATGACATTTTTTCCCTTGGCCGCGAGATGATGGACACGGTGCGGGGGCGTGCAAGTATAGGACCCCTTCTGTTAAGAGCCGGAATTGTAAATGTTTTACCGAAGCTGATCGCCTGCAAATTACTGGAGCCGGCATTGCGCATTCCAGAGAGAGTTCATCTGATTTGTCACGAAGATAAAGAAGAGCGGCTGCTTGCCGAACTGGCCATGCACGATCTTGACCTGGTCCTAAGTGATTCTCCAGTGCGAAAAGGTTTGAGCATCAAGGTATACAACCATTTACTTGGAGAATGTGGAATTACATTCTTTGCAAGCAAGAAGCTGCCCGGACAGTTTCAAAAAGGATTCCCCGAATCACTTGACGCAGCCCCGATGCTTCTTCCGTTAGATATGACCACGCTCAGGGAAGGGCTGGAAAGGTGGTTTGAGTCTCTTCATTTAAAGCCGTTGATCGCAGCCGAGTTCGAAGATAGTGCCCTAATGAAGGAATTCGGCCAAAATGGCTATGGGATTTTTCCGGTCCCCTCTGTTATCGAAAAGGAGGTGCAATGCCAATATGATGTTGGAATTGTGGGCCGAACTGATGCAGTACGCGAACGCTTCTATGCCATTTCTTATGAACGGATTATCAAACACCCGGCGGTCACGGCGATTACAAAAACGGCGAGACGAGATTTTTTTGTCACCCAAAAAGAAGGGGCATAGGGGAACGTAAATATACTTTCAGCCACAAGGTATAGTTGTCGCTGGAGTTAAGTGTATACCCCAGAAATATTATTTATAAGCGGCAAGATCTACCAGTGTTGTCACCAAAGCCGGGACATCATCATTAAGGAAAGGGTGAAATGTAAAAACAGGAAGAGAGGGTTTTGTTTGAAAGTTTTTATTGGATTTCTTCAAACTATGCTTTTTCTGTACCCAGGTCAAAAATGTTATCGCACAAAATATAGCGTTGAACCAATCGAGAAATATATCAATGCTTCGGTTTTCAGACTATTCTTTTTTATGTAGCTCCAGCTAACAAATTTATGGTTGAAGATTCTGAGATAGTATCGGTTCCAGGATATCTCTATGATTTTTTTTAGCAGAAGAAGTCGATTAGGAGACACTGGAGATGGGTAGTATGTTTGGAGTGGAATATGTAGTATGCACGTTTCTTAAAAATTGCCAGATTCACCTATGATATAGGAAGTCTTCAATGGCTTAGTGAAGGTTCAATACCGCGTAAAAGGTGATGATCCTTCATTTTGTTTCAGGATATAGATCGAATTCAGGATATAATTTCTTTGCACAGTCCGGACAGATGCCGTGGCTGAAAAGAGTCTCTGTGTGTTCGCTTATATAGCTTTCGATCTGATTCCAATATCCTTTGTCATCCCGGATTTGTTTGCAATAGGAGCAAATGGGCAAAAACCCTCGAAGTTGTTTAATCTCAGCCTCCTGAACTTTTCTCAGTGCCTTCTGCGCATCTACCCTTTCAGTCACATCGATACAACTACCGATATAGCCTTTAAAATTGCCGTCTGAGTCAGAGTAGGGAGTTCCCCGATCAAAAATCCAGCGATATACCCCGTCGAAGCGGCGAAGCCTATATTCCATTTCGAATACTTTTCTCATGGCAAAGTTATCTGTATATGTTTTCAGACATTTTTCGAAATCTTCAGGATGAACCCCTTCGACCCAGCCGTCACCCACTTCTTGTTCCATTGAACGTCCAGTAAATGACAGCCATATCTCATTGAAATAGTCACACTCCATTGTAACCGTAGAGCGCCAAATCATTATAGGAGCCTTTTCAACAAGGAGTTTGTATTCCTCACGACTAAGTTCTTCTTTCATTAAGCACCCCAGTGATCATTTTTTTTGGGACCAGTTGATCCGACCCAATCCGTTTGATGGCCAGAGATTTTGATTTGAACGGAAGTTTTTCAATACGCGCTCCGTAGCCTGGACATGCCCCCTGTTATTTAGGGACCATCAACATGTCAAAGGCAAGAAACATGGTTTATAATATTGGGAAATTCAGCCCTGGATACTGAATATGATTGATGTTTTTCCGACCACAACATATGGGGATCGGTCGATTTACTTTCTTATCACGCTACCTTCCAAGTTTGCTTGCATAACTCTTGCATGGCATTCGAGTCAATTTAAGCCTATTTTTCAATCACTTGTAAACCGAAAATTTTAGAGGTGCACAACACAAGAATTCATATGCCAGCCTTGAAACAACAGCTTTCATCTTCATAGTCCAGTTTGCCGGTATCTCACCAGGAAATGAAGGAATCTTTTTGTAGAAACGGAAAATTGAAAAAATCCATACAGGCACAAGATATGGTATGCGCTGTGACGTTTAGGCATTTTACTGATCTTGGCAATACCGCCAACCCGTTTGATGAAACTGTCCCTATTCTCCAGTTCGAATTCCTCCGCACCGTTCCAGAAAGGAATGAATGCTTTCTTCCTGTCTGATGCCGAGCCTGGTCAGGGCAAAGTCGTAACGGACGGGATCTTCAGGCGCGAATCTGCGGAAAGAGCGGGTAATTTCCATAGCGGTTTTCATATTTGCCTGTTTTCCCTCCGTGAGATCAAGAAGGAGAGAAATCCGGTGCATGTGCGTATCCAGTGGAATGATCAATTTCGAAGCACTCACACCGGGCCATCCTCCCGGATCAACCGCATCTGTGCGAACCATCCATCGCAGAAAAAGGTTCAACCTCTTGCAGGCGCTGCCCCGGGCAGGCAAAGCCAGAAGGCTGTTTCGCGGGTCAATCATGTGCGACCTGATTTCGTCGGTCAGAAAAGTGATTGCGGGAAGAACGGTCTCCTGGGATGGATCATATGCAGACAGAAAGCAGAAATAAAGAGATCCGTGTTTTTCCAGGACCTTTTTTACGGCAATGAGGACCTGGGAAAGATCATGGCCTGAAGTAAATCTGTGCCTGAAATCCCGAAAGAGATTCGAAATATCGGCGGGGGAGGAGTTTTTCAGAAAGAAAAAGGGGGAGTCTTCCATTTTTTCCAGAACCAGAGAAACACTTTTCAGGATCTGGGCTACACGCCCATAAGCCAGTGAAGAGGCAACAAGGGCTGCAATCTCCCGATCCCCGGTATGCGCGTAGCGGTAGAGAAATTCAAGGGGATCGGGATGGACCCAGCTACGGGAATCAAATCGGGAATAAAGCCGGTCCAGTTGATGTTTTAAAAACAAAGGCATATCAAACCGATTGCGGATTGCGGATTGAACCGCCAAGACGCGAAGGGCGCAAAGCGTTTATCCAATGACCAATGACCAATGTCGCCCTACCGGGCCATGGACCCGCCATCGACCGTGATGATTTCTCCGGTTACGAAATTCGAAAGCCCTGATGCCAGGTAAAGGACCGTTCCAACCACATCTTCCGTTTTTGCGATTCTTCCAAAAGGGATACCGCTTTCAATCTGTTTCAGAAGAGTTTCATTGCTCCAGAAAGGCTGGCTGAATTTTGTCATGACCACACCTGGCGCCACCGCATTCACATTGATCTGATCCTGAGCCAGTTCAACGGCCAGGACTTTTGTAAGCATTTCCAAGCCGGCTTTGGCTATGCAATAAACCCCCATTCCCATGGCGGCCCTTTGCGCGGCGGTTGAACTGATGTTGATGATCTTTCCCGCTCCGGCTTTTTTCATGAGACGGGCGGCCCGACTCGAAACCAGATAGGCCCCTTTGAGATTGGTGTCCATGATTTTGTCCCAGAGACCTTCGTCAACTCCAACAAGAGAAGGAGTGAGAATATTCATGCCCACATTGTTCACGAGAATATCCAACCGGCCAAACCGAGCCTCCACACCTTCAAAAAGGGATTTGACCTGGTCTGAATTCCCTATGTTTGCGGCAATGCCTGTAAGGTCGAGTCCCTCCTTTCGGAAATCTTCGACGGTCTGGTCAAGATTTTCCTGCTTTCTTCCACACACAATAACTTCAGCGCCATTTAAAACCATCGCCCTGGCGATGGCCATTCCCAAGCCGCGGCTGCCGCCCGTTACCAGCGCTGTTTTCCCTGTCAGATCCAAATTCATTTCACCCATGATACCCTCCTGAATGGTTTACCGGAAAAAAATAAAAAAATCGGGCTTGGTTCTAACTTCGCCCACTTGATCCAATTAGTCGAGAGTACGTTCGGAAGGTCATAATCTTAATCTTAATCATAATCTTACTCTTTTACGGCCTATTTTAGAGCTGCCCGATTAAGATTACGAGTAAGATTATGAGTAGGGAAATAATTCTAATGGACCACGTTAGAACCAAGCCCAAAAAATCGAAAAGACCGATCCTTGCCAAACAGATTAGCATTCGAACTATCGCCTGCAATATGTCCGGGATATATCATGGCCTTCGATTATTTTGCAATCCATTTCAAGCTTTTTGATTTCATGGTTAAATTCCAAATATTAACCCGAAACCCACAACCCATCAGTCAGGGCTTTCGAAACGAAACTTTTCCAGGACGCCGTTTTCCAGGTCTGCATGCAACATGATGTTCCGAAAAACCTCTTTGCGGTTGAGTATAATTTTCAAAACCTCCATGGCCTGAAGGGTCGCGATGAAAGCAGGCGTCAAGGTGGGGACGCCAAAAATGGCCTCTGCGCTCTTGGTTTTGTCCCTTTCGGAATGTCCCTCGCCATAAAGAACCTGTAACCCCGGATCACCGGGGTATATGGTCATCAGCTGGCCTTCGAAGCCTGCGAGGGCGCCATGTACCAGCGGAATACCCAGATTCCGTGCCGCTTTTTCAATCACAAACCGGTCCCCCACGTTATCGAGGGCATCTACAACCAAATGCGAACCGGCAAATATTTCTTCCGCATTGGCGGCAACCACCCTTTGTGGCCGTGAGAGAATGTTAACCCCCGGATTGATATTGCCTATGACAGCAACGGCTGCGTCCGACTTGAACGTACCAAGCATATCCATACTGCAAAGCGCCTGACGGTTCAGGTTGGTCTCGTCGAAGCGGTCATAATCGATCACGGTCAGATTTCCGATCCCTACTCTGGCCAATAAGAGGATAACCTGCCCTCCAAGACCTCCGGCGCCGACAACGGCGACGTGGGTCCGGGCAAGTTTGAGCTGCTCTTTTAAAGAAATGGATTCCCTGTTTCGAAGGTAACGGTAGGGACAGATTCCGAGCGTCAGCGCGTGGACATATACCTCTCCCACACTCACACCTTTGTTATGAGCGATCTGCAGGGCCTGTTCATCTTTTAGAATTTTCACCCGACGTCCTGCCGGGTCATCGATGGTTATGACGCCTGAAAGAATTTCAACCTGCATTTCTTGTCCCTCCCCGGAGACTCCTTTTTCAGTTTTGGTTGAGACATGGAAAAATTATTCTTTTTTCAATTTGGCCCGCACATCGGTCTTTTCTTGACAAAATCCACGGAAACGGTAAGAATCCGTTATCTGTTTTAGTGGCAACAGTGGTTTTTTGCATTTTCATTCTTTTTAACCGAATCAAAACCCTAAATTCAAGGAGTTATTTTATGAAGATTCTCGTAAGTGACCCCCTGTCGGATGTGGGAGTAAAAATTTTCGAGGACGCTCCGGGGATTGACGTCGATGTCAATACCGGGCTTACGCCTGAAGAACTTAAAAAAATTATAGGGTCCTACGACGGACTGGTTATTCGCAGCGCCACGAAAGTTACCTCCGAAATATTGGAGGCCGCGGAAAATCTCAAGGTGATAGGCCGGGCAGGCATTGGATTGGATAATGTGGATATTCCCGAAGCCAGTAAGCGCGGGATCGTGGTCATGAATACTCCGGAGGGGAATACCACTACCACGGCGGAGCATACCATAGCCATGATCATGGCACTTTCAAGGAATATTCCCCAGGCAACATCCTCCCTGAAAGACGGTCGGTGGGAGAAAAAGAAACTGAAAGGCCAGGAGGTTTACAACAAAACACTTGGACTCATCGGCGTCGGACACATCGGGCGCATCGTTGCGGATCGTGCCAAGGGGCTTAAAATGAAGGTCATCGTATATGACCCGTATATAAAGCCGGAAGCCATTGAAAAACTGGATCTGGAGCCTGTTTCTTTTGATACCCTGCTGGAAAGGGCCGATTATATTACTATCCATACTCCCAAAACAGATGAGACCACCAACATCATAAACGCTGAAAGCATTTCGAAAATGAAAAAGGGCGCCATGTTGATTAATTGTGCGCGTGGAGGCATTGTTAATGAAGAAGCCACCTATGATGCCCTCAAATCCGGGCATTTAGGGGGGGCTGCTTTCGACGTTTTCATCACGGAACCGCCGGGGGCAAACCCCCTCATGACTCTTCCCAACTTCATCTGCACTCCGCATCTTGGAGCTTCCACAGTAGAGGCCCAGGATAACGTGGCAAGAGATGTGGCAGAGCAGATTACGGCTTACTTGCTCCATGGAACCGTGAAAAATGCCATTAATGTTCCGAGTATCAGTTCCGAGCTGATGACCGTCTTAAGGCCTTACGTAACCTTGTTGGAGAGAATGGGCTCCATGCAGACGCAGCTTGCAGACAGTGCGGTCATTGAGGCCAATATCCAATATTCCGGAACGGTCACCCAGTACGACACGGCTCCGCTGACTACTTCCATGCTCAAAGGTTTATTGACCCCTATCCTCAAATACGATGTAAATTTCGTCAACGCGCCGTATATCGCTTCGGACAGGGGAATTAAGGTTGTGGAGTCCCGGAGCAATACCTCGGATAATTTTGCCAGTCTTGTAAAACTGACGGTAAAAACACTGGAAGGCCAGAATGTTATTTCGGGAACCATTTTCGGAAAGAGCCTGCAGAGAATTCTGCGCATCAACAACTTCTATCTCGAGGCCATCCCGGAAGGCCATAATCTCCTCATTCAAAACCTGAACAAGCCTGGTGTTATTGGGAAAATCGCTTCAACCCTTGGAGAGAACAAGATCAATATCAGCCGAATGCAGGTTGGAGAAGAAAAAGAAAAGAAAGAAAATGTCATCTTTTTAACAACCAGTGACCTGGTTCCCGATGATGTCGTCAAAGAACTCTGCAAACTTGACCACGTCATGTCTGCACGAAAGATTGAATTGTAGGAGTTAAAAATGGATGAAGAAGAAAAAGGTTTTGTTGTAAAAGACAGACGCTCCTTTGGCAAAGACGGCGCGTTGAAATCCGAACAAACGGTGAAACCGGAACAAGGCTCGGAAAAACCGGGAAAAGGCGCGAACAAACCGAAAGAGGCGCCCGAGCAAATAAAGAGTGAGGAATCTTTCCCCCTGCCGGAAGTCAACTTTTCTTCCCTGATCCTGAGTCTGAGTTCATCGGTTCTCTTTCATCTTGGTGAGATTCCGGATCCCCAGACGGGAGAAAAGAGAAAAGATCTGACCATGGCTAAACACGGCGTAGACACCATTGCCATGCTGAAGGATAAGACCAAGGGAAACTTGTCCAAAGAAGAAGGGTTGTTCGTTGAAAATGTGTTGACCGACCTCAGGTGGCGGTATGTGAAAGCTCGGTGACTTTCATGCTCTTAATGCCCTGACGTTCTCGCGAAACCAGGTTTTCACAGGGAAGGTATAATGATTCTATGCCTGGAAGCAACCCTCCATCCTTCGTATTCCATACGCCCGCCAAACTCAATCTGCGCCTCAAGATAACAGGCATCAGGGAGAATGGATACCATGACCTTGTCTCCATCATGGCGCCCGTGCGCCTCTATGATCGCATAGAACTGAAATCGGGCGCCGAAAAAGCAACAAGAATAACCTGCAGCGGATTTCCTGTACCTGATGACGAAAGCAACCTCGTTTTCAAGGCAGTGAGGGCTTTTTCTTCCTGCACGGGAATGGACCATGGATTCCTCATACATCTTACCAAGAATATCCCCGTTGCAGCGGGTCTGGGAGGCGGAAGCAGTGACGCAGCCTGTGTCCTGATGGCCCTGAATGAAATGTGTTCCTATCCCGTTTCCAAGGAAAAGATGGCGCAAATGGCTCTTGGACTTGGAGCTGACGTCCCATTTTTTCTTCAGGGGGGACCCTGTCTTGCCCGAGGTATTGGAGAGATTCTGGCGCCCATTCAAAAATGGCCGGACCTGTGGTATGTGATTGTGATGCCCCCGATCGCCGTATCCACCGCGTGGGCATATGCCGAGTTTGACAGATATCAATTAAAAGATGCGGAGAAAGACGCTCGGGAATTAGAGTTGACAATGGATCAACATAACTATATAATGCCGGATTTCAGGGGTGAAAAGTCTCAACTGGTTCGGCTGCTGGAAAACGATCTGGAAAGAGTTGCCATTCCAGCCTTTCCAGTCATTGACACAATTAAGACTCTTCTCCTTCAAGCTGGCGCCGATGGGGCCCTCATGTCCGGCAGCGGACCGAGCGTCTTCGGTGTGTTTCAGGCAAAGGACCGGTGTTTTCAGGCAAAGGAATTTCTCCAGGCAAAAAACGTGGGGAAAGTTTTCGCCGTAGATGGATTAGTGGGGTGTCGTCAAGCGGTAAGACACGGGCCTTTGGAGCCCGCATTCGGAGGTTCGAATCCTCCCACCCCAGCCAATGAGAGGGCGCATTGAGACAGGATATTAAATTTTTTGGAGGAAGCTCCAATCCGGAACTCACTCTTGAAGTCTGTCACTATTTAGGGATCAAACCAGGAAAAATAGTGGTGAGATCTTTCAGTGACGGGGAGACCCTGGTTGAGATAGGAGAGAATATTAGGGGCCGCGACGTATTTGTGCTGCAATCCACTTGTACGCCTGTGAACGATAACATCATGCAGCTTCTGATTATGATGGATGCCATGCGCAGGGCGTCAGCGGAGAGAATCACTGCGGTTATCCCCTACTATGGCTACAGCCGCCAGGACCGGAAAGTAAAGCCGAGAGTTCCCATAAGCGCGAAACTGGTTTCCGACCTGATTACAGTGGCAGGCGCGAACAGGGTAGTGTCCATGGATCTTCATGCAGGACAGATCCAGGGGTATTTCAATATTCCCGTGGACAATATATTTGCTGCGCCGGTGCTGCTGAAATATATGCAGAAGGGTTTTCACAACGATCTGGTCGTTGTGTCTCCTGACGCGGGCGGTGTTGAAAGGGCAAGAGCCTTTGCCAAACGCATGTCGGCTTCCCTGGCCATTATCGACAAAAGGCGCGAGGCTGCAAACGTAGCTGAGGCCATGAATATCATTGGAGAAGTTCAAAACAAAACAGCGATTATTCTCGATGACATGGTGGATACCGCGGGTACCTTGACCGAGGCAGCCCGTGCCCTCAAAGAGAGAGGCGCCAACAAGGTCCACGCATGCTGCACGCACGCCGTCCTGTCAGGGCCGGCCGTTGACAGAATCGAAAGTTCTCCCATTGATTCTCTCGTGGTTACCAATACAATACCTCTGCGAGAAAATGCCAGAAACTGCGGCAAAATCATCTCCCTATCCATCGCTGAACTTCTTGGCGAAACCATAAAGCGCATTCACAGCTCCGATTCTGTGAGCACGCTGTTTGTTTAGATAACCGAACACCTTATACATTGAAGGTGTTTTTTACTTTGTGAAAAATTTTATTTGGAGGTTACTGATGCAACAAACCATCCTTGCTGCCCGCGTGAGAAAAGAAACGGGGAAGGGGGCAGCCAGACAATTGAGAAAAAATAAACAGATTCCCGCCATATTTTATGGTCCCTCGACGGAATCGACCATGTTGACCATAAATTTATCCGAATTCGATCGTATTCTGAAATCGGGTGGAACGGAAAACATCATTATTGATCTCCAGGTGACCACGGATGCCGGAACGGACACCAGGAAGGCAATTTTGAAAGACTATGCGGTTGATCCAGTGAAAGGTTCCTTGCTTCATGCCGATTTTTATGAAATTTCCATGGATAAAAAGATCAGTGTCAACATCCCCGTGCACTTGATAAACACCCCAAAAGGGGTGACGGACGGCGGAATTCTGCAGCATATCAGGAGGCAATTGAGCGTGACCTGCCTTCCGGACAAAATAATCGCTTCCCTGGAACTGGATGTTTCCGGAATGGAAATGGGAGATTCCCTCCACATAAGAGACATCCATCTTCCGGAAGGGGTCGACTGCGATGAAGAAGACCATTTGACCGTCGTGGTCGTTGCCGCGCCCGCGGTCGTGAAGGGAGCGGAAGAAGGGGAAGAAGAGGAAGAAGGGGAAGAAGCTGTTTCCGATGAAGGAAAAAGCTCTGAAGAAGTAAAGGATTAACCATTTTGTGAAAGTGGAAGGAGGTGACTGTCGCGGCAGGATTTTGTACTTGGTAGTTGGACTCGGAAATCCAGGTTCACAGTACAGAGACACAAGACACAACGCTGGTTTCATGGTCATTGAATCGTGGGGCAGAAAGCTGAAAGCGAATCTTGTCGGTTCTGGGTACCCATTAAGAAACATCCAGGCCAAGGTAAACGGGAAAAGCGTCCTGCTTCTGTGCCCTGCCGCCTATATGAATCACAGCGGGGAATCTGTAAAGGCTTGCGTCGATGATGATGGTCTGGAAATCGAAAGGATTTTGGTCGTTCACGATGACCTGGACCTGCCTGTGGGCAGGGTCAAAGTCGTCAGGGGTGGGGGTCCTGGAGGACACAAGGGAATAGAATCCATAATCCGCCATCTGCACAGTAAAAATTTTGCTCGAATCAAATTGGGAATTGGACGGCCACGATACGGAGAAACCGTGGAGGAGTATGTCCTTGCTCCCTTTTATATGGATGAAAGAGAGATTTTTCACAATGTGATTCGGGTAGCGGTCAGTGCGTGTGAAATGTTTGTTTTGGAGGGGGTTGAAAAGGCAATGAATCGCATCAATTGCCTAAGCTTAGACAAATAAGGAGGAATGAAACTGATGATTGGATTAACGAAACTGGCGCCCTTTATTGGGATTTTAAGTCTCATCATAGCCTGGTTGATCTATGGTTATGTGAAGAAACAACCTAATGGAACGCCTTTAATGCAAGAACTTGAGGACGCTATCCACACAGGCGCCATGGCTTTTTTGAAGAAAGAATATTCCGTACTTATCATTTTTATAGCCATCGTCTTTATCCTTTTGGGTTGGGGGATCGCATGGAAAACGGCTATCTGCTTTGTGACCGGAGCTCTCTGTTCCATGGCGGCTGGATTTTCCGGCATGACGGCGGCAACCAGGGGGAATTCCAGGACTGCCGAGGCCGCGAATAAATTCGGCCAGGCCAAAGCCCTGAACGTCTCTTACTTTTCCGGTTCCGTCATGGGACTGGCGGTTGCAGGTCTGGGACTCTTGGGCCTGGGTTTCTGGTTCTGGGTCTACGGCGGAAACCCTGAGACCGCCCAGTACATTAACGGCTTTGCCATGGGCGCAAGTTCCATCGCCCTGTTCGCCCGTGTGGGCGGCGGCGTGTACACCAAGGCCGCGGATGTGGGCGCCGACCTGGTAGGAAAGGTCGAGGCCGGCATTCCCGAGGATGACCCTCGAAACCCCGGTGTTATTGCCGATAACGTTGGCGACAACGTGGGTGATATTGCCGGTATGGGTGCTGATATCTTTGAGTCATTTGTGGGGTCTGTCATCGCGACGATTGCCATTGCCGCCACCATGGCCATCAATACCCCGGAAACCCTTGGTGCATTTGTAAAGGCGTTCCCGGTTCTCCAGGGCCTTGATGCAACGGCTATCAAACTGAAATATATGGCCATGCCGATTCTCGTGATAATGGTAGGTCTGCTCAGCTCTTTTGTGGGCGTGTTTTCCATCAAAATCTTCCAGAAGGGCAACCCTGCCGGCGCTCTCCGGTATACCACCTTTGTGGCCGCAATCATTTTTGTCATCCTGACCATCGCTGTAACCAAAGGTCTTGGCATGCCCATGGGTGCTTTCTGGGCGATCTTCTCGGGGCTCCTCTGCGGTATCGCCATCGGGCTTCTGGCCGAATACTACACTTCCGGTCCTCCGGTGAAACGGATTGCCGGGCAGAGCGAGACCGGCGCCGCGACGTTGATTATTGCGGGTCTGGCCGTAGGTATGCAGTCCACGTGGCTTCCGATCCTGGGTATCTGCATCGCGACCTTTGTCGGCTACCATGCAGCTGGAATTTACGGAATCGGTCTTTCCGCGGTGGGAATGCTTGCCACGGTTGGGGCTACCATGACGGTGGATGCATACGGACCCATTGCTGACAATGCCGGCGGTATTTCAGAGATGGCGGGTCTTGGTCCGGAAACCAGGAAGATTACGGACGGTCTGGATGCTCTTGGCAATACGACCGCTGCCATCGGAAAAGGTTTTGCCATCGGTTCCGCGGCCTTGACGGCCCTGGCTCTCTTTGTGGCCTTTACCCAGGCTGCCGGTCTGAAGCAGGTCATGATAGATAACCCTATGGTTGTTATCGGCCTTTTTATCGGCGGAATGGTCCCCATGACCTGTGCTGCCCTGACCATGACGTCCGTGGGCAAGGCGGCTTTTGCCATTGTTGAAGAAATCAGGCGCCAGTTCCGGGAAATCCCCGGGCTGCTGGAAGGAAAAGAAGGCGTCAAACCCGACTCGGCGACGTGTGTGGCCATCGCCACAGAAGCCGCCCTTAAAGAGATGGTCCTGCCGGGACTGGTAGCGGTACTGACTCCGGTAGCCGTAGGATTCCTTCTTG
>DUZB01000065.1 GCA_013349725.1 Deltaproteobacteria bacterium
ACTCTTCAATCCCTAACATGCGGCAGATCTGATCGGCATAAAGGCCCGCCGCATTAATCACGATGGGCGCGGCAAAATGTTCGCCGGTAAAGGTGGTCATGGAAAACCGGGCATCCGCCCACGATAACGATTTCACCCTACGCCCAAGGTAGAAGGTAACACCATTCGCCGCGGCGTTTTCAGCAAGAGAGATGGTCAAACCATAGGGACAGATGATACCGGTTGTGGGAGACCATAATGCTTTTATTCCTCCGACTCCAGGTTGTCGTTGCTGCATTTCCCTGCCATCGATGATCTCCAGGCCTGGCGCCCCGTTGGCCTCTCCCTGCTCTTTCAGCCTCTCCAGCTCTTTCACATCGGTATCATCCTGGGCCACGGTCAATTTTCCGATGTACTCAATTTTCACCTTTAATTCCCGGCACAGGTCGGTCATCATGGCATTGCCCTGTACATTGAGCCGGGCCCTGGTGGTTCCGGGTTTATAATGGATCCCGGAATGGATAACACCGCTGTTCCGGGAACTGGTCCCCATGGCCACATCCAGTTCCTTTTCAAGCACCGCCACATCCAGTTCAAAGCGGGAAAGCTCTCTCGCAATGGCATTTCCTACAACGCCTGCGCCGATAATGATCACATCATGCTGTTTTGTCATGTTCCCTTCCTAAAATCTATATCAACAAAGCGCATTTTCCATGTTCCGCTATATATGGAAAAATACGCTTCGCGTCAATGAACCACTGCATAAAACTCAGGCATCAATTCCCGCAAGACGTCTGGCAGCCCGCTTTTTTGATTCCAGATCGCTTTCGCGCAAGATGGTTATGCGATGAGCCTCCGGAGACCCGCCTCCGTGGATGTCGGAGATGGTATCCGCACTCTCCAGGGCCATTTTCTCCACCAGACGAAACATCTTGATTCGATTCTCCACCGGCACTCCTTCGGCGCCTTTCATGTACTTCTTCAGAAGATCGCCCACTTCCGGATTTTCAAAATCCCGGTCGGATGGCATATCGGCCACAAAACCGCCGCTGATGTCCACCATAAGCCGAATGGCTTCCGAAAGTTCCTTGCCTTCGTGAATCTTGGAAGCGTTGGCCAGCACCGTATCAATAAAATAGGTCCCCGACGGCTCTTGCTTTCCTTCGTAGGAAGAAGCCAGACAGCATCCGTACAGGGTCTCCGCCCGATGGATCATGTCGATGACCTTCTGCTTGTGATGGCCTACCTTGCCGGTGCCATTGTAGTCCATCATGGACAGGGCCGCCCCGATCATACAGTCGATCTTCCCGGACTTACACCCCCCATGGCTCTGTCGATGAAAGGAGGAGAATTTGACCACCATGTCAACGGCAAATTCCGTTTCACCACACATGAAGACCTTGTTCCAGGGGACAAACACGTCATCAAAAATCAGCGTAGGACAGTATTTGGAATAATGCACATTACCCCTGTCGCACCCATCCAGTTCACGCATATCCAGGGTGGATCTCCCGACCACGTGAATAAGACCCGGAGCGTCCTGTGGAACGGCAAAGGAGACCGCGTAATCTTCATCGCCGGCTCTCATGGCGCGTGTGGGCAACACGATAACTTCATGGGAAGACAGGGACCCGGTCTGGTGGGCCTTGGCGCCGCGCACCACAATACCGTCTTCCCTTTTTTCAACAACTCTCAAATACATGTCCGGATCGGACTGGGCACTCGGCGCCACGGACCTATCGCCCTTCATATCGGTAACGCCCGCATTGCATGTCAGATCGTTTTCCTGAACATACTTGAGGAACTCCAGAAAATTTTTGTTATAATTTGTTCCGTGTTTCCGGTCGATATCATAGGTGACGATAGACAAGGTGGAGAGGCAATCCAGTCCTGTGCAGCGCTGGTGGCAGGTGCCCACAAAGTTCCCCAGCTTTCGATTCAACTTGACCCTGGCCACCAGGTCTTCAATGGAAGCAGGGGGAAGCGTAAACCGGTTGACAAGTTCATCAATCAAAGGACTCGTGGTCACCGCCATATTCCGCGTTTCTTCCATATTGGCTACTTCATAGGTCGCCCCCGTCGCTTCAATTCCGGCCCGCAGTCGCGGATTATCCACCACATTTGTGATCTTCTCCCCAAACATATACACGGTGGGATTGAATTTTCTCAACGACTCAATATATTCATCTTTGGTCATTACGGCCATCTTTACATCCTCCTTGCTTTCTATTGATTAAATATTTTTTGGTATCTGTCCTAAGCGGTCATGACACAGTCGGGTCACCCCAACGCATAAAAATCCTTCTGTGTGAGTGGCATGTTGCCACGAAGGTTTAGGCTCCCCCCAAACAGATGGGGGATAAAAGCCCCTCTCACAGGGTAACAAGACCCTTTGTTTATTCGTGTGATTTGTGTGATTCGTGGTTGAAAAAGTGTTTTCATGGTAAAATATCTCGGACATCAAAAATCAGGGATATCCACTTTTCCACTCATTTTTTCCGCGCTCTCCAGAACCCTTTCCTTCACATCCGCGATATGGCCGGTAAGAATCTTCTGGGCCAGCGCCACATTTCTCTCACAGACCGCATCGTAAATTCTCTGATGATCATCGTTCACGGAACTCGTAAAAGCCACTGGGAGGTAGTTTCCACCGTATTTCAGAAACAACAGATTGTAGAGCTGTCTCAGGATTCTTATGTGCGTGTCCAAACCGGAAAGAGCGGCCAGGGTCAGATGAAATTCAACATTTCTGAGCAGCCGGTCCTGCATAAAAGGCTCCTGGCCTGCCGAAACATGAGCATCCAGAGCCGTTTTCAGTTCTTTCATTCCCGACTTACCGATGCGTGAAATGGTAGCAGGAAGCAGCGCAGGTTCAATCAGGTGTCGAAGCTCATAGATCTCCTTTACCTCCTCCATGCTGAAGGGGGTCAGAAAAAAACCTCTGTTGGGTTCATGGCGGACAAAACCTTGAATTTCCATCAGCTTCAACGCCTGAATAACCGGCGTCAGGCTCATTTTCAGTTTATCTGCAACCTCACGGCAGGAGATTTTTTGACCGGGAACCAGTTCCTTCAAATAAAGCAACTGCCGAATGCCCTTATAAGCCTTCTGGCTGCGTTCCCCGTTCTGATCTGAATTTTTCTCTTTTTCTACTTTAGCCATATCTTTTCCGGAAAACCTATTTCAATTAAAAACTTGATTAATTATTTAATTACATATATAACCCAATTGTCAAGCAGTTTTTGATTACATTTATATTATGAGAGCGAAAGGGAGGAGGAAACATGAGACTGCAGGAGTATGAAGCTGCGGATATTTTTGAAAAGGCCGGTATTCCCGTACCGCGAAGGAGGGTGGTGGAAACTACCGGAGAGGCGTTGAGTGCAGCGGGGGAAATCGGCTATCCGGTAGTAATCAAGGCCCAGGTGCTGGTAGGGGGCCGCGGACTGGCAGGAGGAATCAAAACGGCCAAATCGCCTTATGAACTGGAAACTCAAACCGATGCGTTGCTTGGTTCCGACATCAGGGGATTGCCGGTAAACAAAATTCTGATCAGCCAGCAGATTGAGATTGAAAAGGAGCTGTATATAGGGATCACCGTTGACGGTTTCACAGGGAAACCGGTGATCGTGATCAGCACGGAAGGGGGCGTAAATATCGAAAAGACGGCCCGGACAGCTCCGGATAAAATTGCGTCTGTTCATGTGGAACCAGGCCGGAATTTTTATCCCTACCAGGCAAGAACACTGTTTCGCAAACTCAAAATGAGTAATCGTCTACTGGTATCCTGTGCTGACATTCTTGTCCGCCTTTACAAGGTATTTGTTCAAAATGAAGCCCTCATTGCCGAAATCAACCCCCTGGTTGTCCAGCCCAACGGAGGCCTGCTGGCCGTGGACGCGGTGCTTGAAATCGACAATTCGGCCATCTCAAGGATAAAATATTCCATTCCCGATTTCTTGGGGCGCATAGATAATCCCCTGGAGCGCAGGGGAAAAGAGATCGGCGTTACCTATGTGGATCTGGACGGCGACATCGGGCTTATCTCATCCGGCGCCGGGCTTGGTATGGCGAGCATGGACATCATTGGAGAACGTCTTCGTCCGGCCAATTTCATGGAAACCGGCGGAGGGATCACGGAAAAGCTGCTCTATAAATGTATGGAACTCCTTATGATGAAGAAAGGGGTCCGTGCGGCATTTATTAATATCTATGGTGGGATCAATCCGATTCATGAAGGCGCAAAGGGCGTTGTTCGGTACATCAGGGAACACGACATCAAGATCCCCATTGTCGCAAAGGCACTGGGAAACCGGCAGGAAGAAACCTGGGAAATTTTCAGGAATGGCGGGGTACACGTGGTGACGGAAGCCGCTACGGAAAAAGCGATCGATCGCCTCTGTGAACTATTGGAAACCAACTGAGAGTGAGGAAAACATGAGCATCTTTCTTGATAAAGATACCCGCGTTATCGTACAGGGCATCACAGGGAAAATCGGCAGCGTCCAAACCAAATGGATGCTTGATTACCATACCAATGTGGTAGGAGGAGTAACTCCGGGCAAAGGAGGAGCAAAGGTTGAAGGCTTACCCGTCTTTGACAGCGTGGAGCAGGCTGTTCAGGAAACCGGCGCCAACGCCTCCGTTTTCTTTGTTCCGGCGCCTTTCGTCTTAGACGCCTTCTATGAAACGGTGGACGCCGGCATCCCGTTCATCGTGGTGGTTCCTGAGCATATCCCGGTTCACGATGTCATGAAGATGAGGGCGTACGCTCACGAAAAGAACGTATTTGCTCTGGGGCCGACGACTCCCGGCATACTGGTACCCGGAGTCGGAAAAATGGGTATTATGCCCGCATCCCTTTTTGTCCCCGGTCGCGTGGGCATCATTTCGCGCAGCGGCACCCTTTCCTATGAATTTGCCGGCATCCTTTCTGAAGTGGATGTGGGACAGAGCACCGTTCTGGGAATGGGCGCAGATCCCGTAGTACTGACAAATCTCTCCGAAATTCTGGAGAAGTTCGAATCCGATGGGGATACGGATGGGGTGGTCATCGTGGGCGAGGTTGGCGGAGAACAGGAAGAGCGTGCCGCTGAATTCATCCGGGACAACATGAAAAAGCCTGTGGCAAGCTACATTGCGGGTCGTTTTGCCCCGCAGGGCAAGCGGATGGGGCACGCCGGCGCCATCGTACGGGGTTCGTCCGGAACCTTCGAGGGGAAACAGAAGGCAATGGATAACGCAGGCGTAACCATGCTCGCATCTCCCATTGACGTGGCGGACTGGGCCCGCGGAAACAACCTTAGATAGTGGTTTCAAGGAAATAGTGTTGGGGACGCAGATTTTCGCAGATGCGCACAGATAACGAATAAAAAATCAGAGTTAATCTGCGTTCATCAGCGTCCAATTTTTTTTATTAAGGGATCATTTCACCTTCATTTCCTTATTGCGCCCACAGACGACAAAGATGCAGGATCACCTCGGCGCCTTTTTCAAGGGCGATCTCCGGAATACATTCGCTTTTTGATCGGAAAAAAAGAGAATTCAACGTCCTCACTTTTTTTAATACCTGCTCAGAACTGATCCGACCATTCAAATATTCCTTCTCGGTTTGAAATGATTATAAAAATAAGTCAGTTGGGNGTCAAGGCGAAGTGCAGCAATTCTCATTTTTATATTTCTGTGCAAAGTAAGCGGCAAACACCCCGGGCACACGAAAAGGGAAAATCCGCTGCAAAGTCTCAGTCCCTGCTTGACAAGCAATCATGGGTTTCGTAGGATCTCCGCGAGAAAGCCTAAAGTCGCAGGCAGGCAAATTTTTAAAGATAACATTTTTTGGAAAAGGATGGGGGTATCTTGTGAAAATTGACCATAAATTCAATGTTATTTCCCCGGAAGATCTCTTTCGCAGGATGAACGAGAGCAAGGATTTTCACCTGATCGACACGCTTACGCATGATCATTTTGAGAAAGTGCACCTGCCCCACGCAAGAAATGCCTGTGTCTTTGAAGTCACATTCATGAAGCAACTGAAAAAAATTACGCGGAACAAGAACGCGGAAATCATTCTTTACGGTTCAAGCGCAAAAAGCATGGATGCCATAAAGGCGGCCGAAAAGCTGAACCGGGAAGGATATATTCAGATCAGCATTTTAAACGGAGGCCTTGAAAGCTGGCGGGCTTCGGGATTTGCCCTGGAAGGAAATGCGCCCCTTGACCCTGATGACCCTGAAACCACCCTTACCCTTGAAAACGGCGTCTACAAAGTGGATACCAATCAAAGCCTTATCGAATGGATCGGAAGGAACCCGGATAACAAGCACTTCGGCACAGTCAGAATTTCAGAGGGAGATCTTACGGTGAAGGATGGACTTCTGAGCGGCTATTTCGAAGTAGATCTGAATTCCCTCGAAAATATCAATCTGGAAGGAGATAAACTGCACCCGGTATTGATTGCCCACCTGAAATCAGATGACTTTCTTTTTGTCAAAAATTTCCCGAAAGCCTCCTTTACCATAGAAAACTCGAGACCCGCAAAGGACCCGGTCCTTACCAGCCCGAACCATGAAGTCACCGGAACGTTGAGTTTGAGGGGAGTAGAAGTAAAACAGACCTTTTCGGCAACGATAACAAGACCCGCAGAAGGTGGTCTTGTGGCCCAGGCCCAGTTCGATATGGATCGAACACGATGGGGCATCATTTATGGATCCGCCCGCTTTTTTGAGCATCTGGGAATGCACCTGGTTTTTGACATGATCAATATTCAAATCAGAATCGTTGCACACCTCGCACCTGAAAAATGAAACATCCCCTCCAAAAAAGGGCTTGAACGTATGAACAATGATAAGACGGAACCTGCCCTGCCAACCGGTCCCCACCAGATTCATTTGGAGAGCCGGATAAGTTGCGCTCCATTTGAAAAACGTACTCATCGTCGGATCTTTAACAACAACCCGCGCTGAGCTTTCCTTTCGTTTCGGTCTTTTTCATTCCTGCATCTTCATCGGGTTCTATCACACAGCAGCAAGAAGATCCCTTCCGGCCTAAGGCGGAATTGATAACCGCTGCGGCACATCCCACGCCCGCCTTCACATACACAGCTTCCACCGGACAATTTCTGGCGCAGGCGCCGCATTCCATACACAGGTCCCTCTGCTCAATGCCGGCGCAGCCGTTATTCATGGCAAACACCTGGTGGGGACAGACCGCAAGGCATTCACCACAACCCACACATTTCTCCCGGTCCAATTGAAGAGTAACCACGTCCCTCAGATAGATCAGACTTCCCATATTATATTCTCCTTAAACTGCGAACCGCGAACCTACCCACAGGCATAAACCAGCAATAGCTCCACCAATCTCCAGGGGTACCGCCCATTTCATCTCTTTTCTAACCCCTGAAAGAGAGGTGTAGGTGGAGGCGCCGGTAAAATTCATAGCCAGGTAGGCCGAAAGAGAGGGAATCAACAGAAACCATGCCAGAATTTCGGGCCAATCTCTCCAGTTGGTGAAAAACCCTGTCCGAAAGGCCGCAAAGAGGATTGCGGTAATCAAACCCATGATCAGCCCTTTCACTGAAAATGCCCTGCCGGGCAGCCAGGGCAACAGGATCGGCGTCAAAACAGCGCCGGAAGCCAACGCGCCCAAAAGGGAAAAGACGGCAAAGAGTCCGTAACGGAGCGTTCCTGACCAGAACCCGGCGTCCCCACCCAGACCGCCTAACAAGAAGAACCCCGGAATCATGATCAGCGTCCATTTGAGGGCCCCCACCAGTTCAACGGGCACAAGAACGGTCCTTTCCCGGAGAGAGAACGTCTTTCGGCGCATTTCCGGCGTGGCCTTCATCCCCGCATCCAGAAATGCGGGCAGATCCGCCGCATCAATGGGACCATAGATCGCCTTGAAGCCGGAAAGCTTTTTTACCTGGTAGGCCGCAACCCCCGGACCGGCAAGCTGCGGGAGAATCACCTCCCGGTGATCCACAATCCGATCCAGTTGACTGAACCCGATACGCCGAACCAGTTCTTCCGTACTGAAGGCGCCCTTCCCGGCCGCGCACCACACGTTTATGCCATCCGTATCAAGAACCAGCATCCAGGCGTTTCGCCCGGGAAGGGATTCCCGCAACCGGTCAAAGCTCATTTTGTAATTGGCCGTAATCAGAACGGGATCGGATTTTCCCGGGTTCCCTAAACCATAAAGACCCGGATCAACGGTATATGCCATTCGTTTGACACCCCACCTGGCCTTGAACGTTCCCCAGTGGTCCGCTCCAGCCAACGTTGAAGATATGCGGGGAACGGGACCCACGGCCGTAGAGACGGTTCCCGAGACAAAAGGCTGGTCTGTTGATGGGAGGCTCAACTGAGCCTTCTCTTTTGAGGGTCAGCAGCTGCCTGAAGGATTTCCAGAAGGAGGAGGCCCTATGGGGAAAAGGCCGCCATTGATGCTGCCGGGCTTGACATCCACAACGTTTTTCGTTTCCAGATTCATCTTTTCAACTCCCCCTATTCCGACGTGCCGGACTCTCCACGGATAAAACTCTCAAGGAGATTCATATAATACTCAAAAACGCCATTTACTGTACAGTAGCAGACCCGTGGCCCATCAATCTCCCCTTGAACCCACCCTGTTTCCTTCAGAATCTTCAGGTGCTGGGAAACACTGGACTGGGCCAGGGGGAAGGCATTCACAATATCTCCGCACACGCAACGCTGCCCGGCAGGTTTGTTTTCCAGCATTCGAACGATCTCTACCCGAACAGGATGGGCAAGGCCCTTGGACAGTTCGGAAAGACTCTTTTTCCTGCTTTCCAAAGAATTTCCCTCTGGATTCCCGCACTCCGCCAGCTGATTCATGCGCTGTAACATCCCTTCATTCATTTAAACCCCATCGCCGCTATAAATATTCCAGAGCTCACCATCCATCTATCGTTAATCGTAGATATACGATAATACATCTCCTGTACGGAACTGTCAAGTTTTTTTCACACACAGGCGTGAAGCGCCACCAACCTCATCATTATCCATGCAGTGTTTTTCCAATTTCAAGTTTCGAGTTTCCAGTTTCTTTCAGTAATTGGCGGTTATTCAGGGGCGAGCGGAGCAGGTTTCGAATTAAGTTCAGAATCGCCGACAACGAAAAAACCTCCTTGACATCCCAATCGGGAACATATATATTCCATTAAATGCATATAGGAGCCACAATGAAAGAATTTATTGAAGTGATGAAAGCCCTTTCCGATCCCAACCGGGTCAGAATTTTGAAGATGCTCCAGCACCGCTCCATGTGTGTTTGTGAGATTCAAGCAGGACTGGGAATTTCGCAGCCCACCGTATCCAAACACCTGAAAAATCTCGAAAGGGCGGGGTTGGTTTCTTTTGAGAAAGACGGCCTATGGGTAAACTATTTTCTCGCTGATGGGCGTAAAAGTCCATACGCTGGAGTCCTTCTTGGGAACCTGAGACACTGGCTTGAAGACGACGAGGCTGTTTCGCTGCTTCTCGGAAAACTTCCCGAAATACGAAGAGAAAAAATCTGCAAAAAATGATTTTTTTTGCGCGTAATACATTGACATATAGTTATTTATAGATTGTTAGTGCGGCTACCTGGGCGCAAGAATGGTGCCTGCTGGTGAAAGGAGTCTGAATCGTGAAGGAACGTTGGAAACTGCTGATTATTGTGCTGACATTTGTCGCGGCCTATTATGTACCCTGGGCGGATCCGGTTATTCGCCGGTCCGGTCTGGAGGCCTTTCTGATGCTCCAAGAATATGCCAGGGAACACGTGTTGACTTGCCTCATTCCCGCATTTTTTATTGCGGGGGCTATTGCTGTATTTGTGTCCCAGGCATCGGTTCTTAAATATTTCGGGGCCACGGCCAAGAAAATCCTCTCCTATTCGGTGGCTTCAATTTCTGGAACCGTGCTGGCGGTCTGTTCCTGCACCGTGTTGCCCCTTTTTGCGGGGATTTATACGCGGGGCGCCGGTATCGGCCCGGCCACGGCTTTTCTCTATTCAGGCCCAGCCATTAACGTGTTGGCTATCGTGCTAACAGCCAGGATACTTGGATGGCAATTGGGGCTTGCCAGGGCTATCGGCGCGGTCTTTTTTGCGGTCGTCACCGGTCTGCTTATGGCCTTTATTTTTCGGAAGGACGACGCTGCAAGGGCCAAAGGGGAGATCTTCCTGCCGGAAGACGAGGGACAGGGACGGACCCTTGCCCAGGATGGGCTCTTCATGCTTACGATGGTGCTCATTCTGATCTTTGCCGCCTTTGCCAGACCGGCCGAAGGCTCAACCGGTGTTTGGCCGTTCATATTCGCCGCCAAATGGTACATCACCGCCGGGCTCCTGGTCATTTTAGGGTTTATGCTGAAAGCCTGGTTCGTCAAAGAGGAACGGGTCACCTGGGTCCAGTCCACCTGGGGATTCATGAAACAGATCTTTCCGCTCCTTGGCGCGGGCGTCCTGGTGGCGGGTTTTATGCTGGGAAGGCCCGGACATGCCGCCCTGATCCCCGACCAGTATATTGAAGGACTCGTGGGGGGGAATTCCCTCTGGGCCAATCTCTTTGCTTCGGTCTCCGGAGCCCTCATGTACTTTGCCACCCTTACGGAGGTGCCGATTCTTCAGGGGCTCCTCGGCGCCGGCATGGGCAAAGGACCAGCTCTCAGTCTGCTTTTGGCAGGACCCGCCCTCTCGCTTCCCAACATGCTGGTAATCGGAGGAATCATGGGAGCGAAAAAGACAGCGGTTTTCTGCGGCATTATTGTGGTTTTATCGACCATTGCCGGGATGATCTTTGGTTGGATTGCAGGATAAAATTAAAGGAGGTAAAATATGGAAATTAAAGTGTTGGGTCCTGGCTGCCCCAAGTGCCAGAAAACGGAAAAGATCGTGAAGGAAGTTGTATCGGAGTTGGGTGTTTCCGCAAAAATCGTCAAAGTGACCGATACCATGGAAATTGCCAAGCATGGCGTTTTCGGAACCCCAGCCGTCGTGGTGGATGGTGAGGTGAAAAGTGTGGGCAAGATCCCATCCGCAGATGAGATCAAATCCTGGATTCAGAAGTAACCCAAAATAAAAAGAGAGAGGAAACGGAAATGGCCGAAGATTGTTGTGCGACCAATGGAAATGTTATGATCCTGGCCTGCGCGGGAGGTTCTAATGTGGGGCAGCTTTCAAATCAGGCTGCGGTGGAGTTGACCCAGGAGGGGTTCGGGAAAATATTTTGTCTTGCGGGCGTCGGTGGACACCTTTCAGGCTTTGTGCAGTCCGCCAGGGATGTGCCTCAAATGGTGGCCATCGATGGGTGTTCCGTCGGTTGTGTCAAAGCCATCCTGGAGCACGCGGAGGTCCCCTTGAAACAGTACCTGGTCCTGACGGATCTGGGGATCGAAAAAAACAAGAATTTTAATCTCGCAAGGGCGGATGTTGAAAAGGTCAAGACAGCTGTAAAGGCGTCGACCGGGGGAAGTGCTGCAAACGGGCAACCGTCCGGCAAAACGTCTTCGGGGAGCTGCTGCAACTGCTAAATATTTCTCCAAAAAGAAAGGATAATTCATGACCGGAAAACCGATGACATGGGGCTTGGCTCTTTTGTTGATCTCAGCCTTTTTCTATTCAACACCGTGGGTCCGAGATGCAGGGGCTGAAGGATTGCCTAGTGTAGAGGAGTCGTATCCAGGCCTGGCTACGGGATTTCTCAAGTCGGCCACACTCGCAGAGATGGACAAAGAGACCCTCCTTCAGGGCGATGGAGTCGAGATTCAGGCCTCCTTTGCGGAGAAGGATTTTGGACAGGCACCGCCTGAGATTCGGAAAGGATTGGAAAAAAATATGTTCTTCCTTCTGGAGCAGAAGGCGATCTTGGAGTTCATTAAACAGGATGCTGAAACCATGGGCATTTCAGTGAAGCAGCCTGAGCAAGAAATGGTTCGGGCATACGTGAACCAACTGACAAAGGATCTGACCGTAACCGAAGCCGAGATGCGCACCTTTTACGACGGCAATAAAGAGATGGTGGGCGACACGCCTTTTGAGCAGGTCAAGGGCAGCATTGAGCCGTTTTTGCTCCAACAGAAAAAACAGGAAGTCGTGGAGGCCCATATTGCAAATTTAGGGAAAGGGGCCCATGTGCGGCTGAACCGAGATTGGGTGAAAAAACAGGCCCAACTGGCCCTGGACAACCCGGTGGATCAGGCTCGCATGTCCGGCAAGCCGAGTATGATCGAATTTGGCTCTACGGGGTGTGTTCCGTGCGATATGATGCAACCCATATTGGAGAATCTCAGGAAGAAATTTCCGGATAAACTCAACGTGGTCTTCGTGCATGTAGGGGAAGATAAGATGCTTGGCGCCCGTTTCGGTATCCGTGTCATTCCGGTCCAGGTCTTCTACGATGCCAAAGGGAAAGAAATTTTCAGGCATCAGGGTTTTTATGCGGAAAAAGAGGTGCTGAAACAGTTGAAAAAGATAGGGGTGGAGTAAAATAATGACAAAGAAAACACGAACCATAGCCCTTGGTGTGGTGGCCCTGATGGGCATCATCGGTGTCTTGAGTTTCCAACTTTCCGGTCGCTCATCGGAGGAACCCACTCCATCAGATGCACAACCGGCCGGCGTTGTTCCGGTCAAGGGGATGGTGACCATGGTGGATCTGGGCGCGGACTCCTGTATCCCATGCAAAATGATGGCGCCCATCATTGAAAAGCTCGAAAAAAACTATCGAGGAAAGGCGGCCATTGTTTTTATTGATGTTTGGAAAGACAAGGAACCGGCCAGGCGTTTCGGTATCCGCGCTATTCCCACCCAGATATTCTTCGATAAGAACGGTAAAGAAGTCCATCGCCACGTCGGCTTCATGGCAGAAGCGGACATTATTTCGCAATTAGAAAAAATGGGCGTCAGCTAAAGGCGCAACCACCGCGAAAACGAGACTGGAGATCATTGATGCTGGAAACATTTTTTCTGACCGTCAACGAATGGATTGCAGGCGGCACGGCCATTGCCGCGTTAGGTTGTTTTATCTGGGGCATGATCAGCGTGGTATTCAGCCCCTGTCATCTGGCTTCCATTCCTTTGATCGTCGCCTATGTGGGCGGGCAGGAAACGCTCTTAAAACCGAGACAGGCCGCCTGGTATTCCGTGACATTCACCGTGGGGCTTTTTATCACCATTGCACTCATCGGTACTATCTGCACTTTGTTAGGTCGAATGCTCGTCTTTTGGCTGAATGGTTTCCGGAGTTCGCTGAACATCTGGATAAAATGGATGAAACCTACAAGCAAATGCGAACCATCGATGAAAAGACCTATCAATTCATCTGCTTCGCCCTGGCCA
>DUZB01000066.1 GCA_013349725.1 Deltaproteobacteria bacterium
CTGAGACTCTTGAACCAGAGGGCTGTGGTCGTCATTCTGAGCGATGGCTGGGACCTGGGAGGCAAGGAACTGCTGAGGCGGGAAATGGCCTTTTTGCAGAGCAAGGCGCATTCCATAATATGGCTGAATCCGCTTGCGGGAGACCCGGATTACGCCCCCATCTGCAAGGGAATGAACGTGGCCATGCCCTATATAGACCATTTTTTAGCCGCGGACAGCCTCCACAGCCTTAAAAAGGCGGGAAGCCTCCTGGCCAAAGTCGTGTATCATTAAGGCCTTATATCGTATCCTATTCAAATTCCCTTGCACAACCTTTTAGATTCAGCAAATCCATTCCGTCACAAGGTCTTTTTTTCTGCCGCATCTGATTCCTGTGGAGCGCCGGTCCTTTTAGGCTGGTACGGACAGGGTTGTTGAAAACCCTGTATTATTCGTTGTACCAGCCTAAAAGAACCTATCAACAGTCTGTGAAGTTTGATCCAAGATGCGGCAGAAAAAAAGACCTTGTGACTCCATTACTGCCAGGGTTTTTGGATAAGATCCTTATATCCTTCACTCGTCACTCTTCACTTTTCACTTTTCACGAATAACCTTCACCCCTTTTGGGGCCTCGAAAGTGAAAAAACGCTTGTCGAGCGTGTGTATTTCGGTAAATTCTCCAAGCGTGAAAATGGTTACGCTGCCAAGGAGATTGTGTATTTTAACGGTTCGAATACTGTAGTCGTCGGTAGCCATTACTTCGATTTTCTGGATTTCTTCCCAGGGAGGGCTTGGAATCAACTCCATTTCATATTCGCCCAGGCTGTTTTTCCCATGCAGCGTGACCTTGAAGTTGTCCTCTACCTGGGCAAGTCCGCGGAATATATTGGTCATGAGCCTGAGTTCTTTGCCGAATTCCTCGGTTTTATACTCATAGGCGGTTTTCTTGTCAGGGATATACCACCACATGGTCGCACTGTTTGCTACGATGGTTTCAATGTTTGGCTTTTCCTGCTCCAGTCTCAGGAGATCAGGGGCTCTGAAATAGATGGTCCCGCCGGCCAGATCGCCTTTTGCCTGGGTTCCCAGCATGCTCATGGAGCGGGTGACGACCTCCCGTGTGTAAGGGACCGAAATGGCGTCAAGGTGACCGTAGGCCTTTTTGAGGCCATCAAGGACCCGGGGTAGATCCTCACTTGCCAGGGCCGTCCCCTGAATGGAAAACAACAGACTGCATAAAATGATTCCTCGAAACATCTCCTTTATTCCCTCCTTCCAAAGACCTCTCGCGGCCTGACGCCGTCGGACGGTCCTACAATGCCTTGTTTTTCCATCACCTCAATCATGCGGGCTGACCGGTTGTATCCCACCCTCAGTTTACGCTGAATCATGGAGATGGATGCCTGTCCTGTTTTTGAGACAAAATCGACGGCTTCATCGTACTTTTCGTCAAATTCAATTTCTTCTTCGTCTTCCTTTTCATCCTTTGCAATCTGGGAGAGGATCGATGAGTCATATTCCGGGGCTTTTTGATTTCGTAAGAAGTCGACGGTCCTTTTGACTTCCTCTTCCGATACATAGGCGCCGTGAATCCTCGCCAGACGACCGACGCCGGGAGGCATGAACAGCATATCCCCGTCTCCCAGGAGATTCTCGGCCCCGTTGGCATCAATAATGGTCCTCGAGTCCACTTTCGAAGAAACCTGAAAGGAGATCCTGGTGGGAAAATTAGCTTTGATAATTCCTGTAAGGACATTGACCGACGGTCGTTGTGTCGCGATAATCAGGTGAATGCCTGCCGCTCTGGCCATCTGCGCCAGCCTGGTAATCGATTCTTCTACATCTTTTGAGGCGACCATCATCAGGTCTGCAAGTTCGTCGATGACTATGATAATGTAGGGAAGGGTTTTGTCGATTCCCCGGTCGCCCGTATCGTCTGATGCTTTTGGCTGATCTACGATTTTACGGTTATAGGTTTCGATGTTCCGGACGCCCCTGTCGGAGAGAAGCCTGTAGCGCCTTTCCATTTCATCCACGGCCCACTTGAGTGCTTTTGTGGCCTCCTTGGGTTCGGTGACCACGGGGTGGAGCAGGTGGGGGATGTCTTTATATACGGAAAGTTCTATCCTCTTTGGATCAATCATCAGCATTCGGGCCATGTCCGGGGTCAGTTTGAAAAGCAGACTCTCTATCATGGTGTTTATACTGACGCTTTTTCCAGTTCCCGTAGCGCCGGCCACAAGGAGATGCGGCATTTTGGTGAGATCCGCAACCACGGGCGCCCCCGTGATATCTTTACCGAGGGCTATGGGGAGTTTGAATTTGGTGTTCTGGTAGGCGCTGCTTGAAAGAATTTCTTTCAGAACCACAATTTCCCGCTGGTGATTGGGAATTTCAATGCCTATGGCAGCCTTTCCCGGAAGGGGGGCGACAATTCTTATATTGGAGGCTCTCAGTGCCAGGGCTAAATCGTCAGACAGTCCGGCCACTTTGCTGATCTTGATTCCCGGAGCCGGGGCATATTCGTACATGGTGATTACCGGACCCGGTAGAATCTCCACGACTTCTCCCTCCACTCCGAAGTCGGAAAGCTTTTTTTCAAGCCTTCGCGCGTTCATCTCCAGGCTTTCCCTGTGGATTTTGACGTTCTTCCTCTCCGGGGGGTCAGACAGAAGATCCAGCGTAGGCAGTTTGAGATTTCCTGACGTGTTCATGAAGGAAAATTTTCCCTGCCGGGGAATTTTTTCTTCTTCAATTACGGGATCTACAATGGTTACCTTGGGCCTGGATTTGATTATTTCGCGGGCGACCATTGTCTTTTTTGCCCTTTTTCTCCTTTCCACTCTTTTCATGACGAGGGTCGCCAGCCCCTTCAAAATCCCCAGTATCCAGATTCCCAGCTTTGAAAAGAGCCATCCGAGGGAGAGTCTGGTCAGGATCATTAAGGAAATGATGAAAATCGTCAGGAGCATGATGTTGGCCCCGAATTTGTTCAGGGCATTCCTGGCCGTGGCCGCGATATGAAGACCGATAAGTCCGCCTGCCTCCATTCCCCTCCCCCTGAAAAGAAGCTCCTTGGAAAAATGCAGATCCATGATAGCGGAAAAGGAAACCACCATGAAAACGGCTGTAATAAGGCTCTTTACGGGAGATGAGACGGAACGTCCCTGAAAGGAGAGAAAGGAGAGCGCTAAAAAGACGATGGGAATCCAGAAGGCCGCGAAGCCCAGGGCATCAAAAGAGACCCCCGCAAGGTGCGCCCCGATTGTGCCGAAAAGATTGTGTGCCTTGCCCAAGGGCCCTGTGGCATTCCAGAGTAACCTGTCCGTCGGGTGAAAAGATAACAGGCTTACCGCAAAAATAACTGCCGCTAATAAAAGGATAATCCCCGGTATTTCTCTTCGGATGGGGTGGGACGTTTTCAGGTACTTTGTTTTTTGTCCCGATGTGCCGTTGGTTTTGCGCTTCACTTATTCTTTTCCCCTGTCCTGCCGGGTTAGGTTCACAGACTGATGATGACCGGGACGATCAGTGGACTTCTCCCTATCACGTTGTAAAAAAAGCGTTTCAGTCTTCTTCGAATGTCTGATTCAACAGCGGCGTAATTCATAGGTTGGGGGCGCTCCAGTTCGTCTAAAACTTCGAGGATGATGCATTCCGCATCCTGAAGGATATGTCGGTTCTGATTTTCGAATACGAAACCCCTTGAGATGATATCAGGCCCGTAAACGGTCTCCCCTGTATTTTCATCTACACCAAGCAACACGAGCACCATTCCATGGCTGCTGAGTTTGCGCCTGTCGCGCAGGATCATCTCTCCAACATCCCCTACGCCTTTGCCGTCCACAAGGACCCTCCCGGCGCTGACAGATGTTTCCAGGGCCATCTGATTGTTTTCGAAACGGATGACATTGCCATCTTCCGCCAGAAGAACATTATCGCGGTCCATGCCCATATTCAGGGCGACCTGTGCATGTTTGACGAGATGCCTGTATTCCCCATGGATCGGGATGAAAAAGCGCGGTTTTACAAGCCCTAACATGAATTTCAGTTCTTCTCTCCTGGCGTGTCCGGAAGTATGAATGTCGGATATCTTTTCATAAATCACATCCGCTCCCATACGGTAGAGCTTGTTGATAACGGATGTGATGGCCTTTTGATTTCCGGGGATGAACCGGGAGGAAAAAACTACAGTGTCCCCCTCCTTTATCTGTATGCCTTTGTGTTGATCGAGAGCCATGCGAGTGAGAGCCGACATGGGTTCTCCCTGACTCCCTGTGGTGATGATGGCCACCTGGTCATCAGGATAATTTCGGATCTGTTTCTCCGTGATTTCGAGGTCTTCTGGAAGTTCGATGAATCCCAGTTCCTCGGCTATGCCCACATTGGTGATCATGCTCCTTCCATTGAAGACTACTTTTCGGCCAAATGTGGACGCAAGAGAAATAACCTGTTGAATTCTGGTAATGTTGGAGGCGAAGCTTGAAACAATGATTCTTCCCCTGCATTTCCGGAACAGGTCCTCCAGCGTCTTTCGTACCTCCATTTCGCTCAGGGTGAACCCTTCCTTTTCCGCATTGGTGGAATCGGAGAAGAGGGCTAAAACCCCCTCCTGGCCAAAATGGGCGAAACGGATGATGTCCGTATGTTGGGAATCCACCGGTGTGGGGTCGATCCTGAAATCCCCGGAGTGTATCAATATTCCTTCGGGTGTGTGGATGGCAAGACCAACGCCGTCGACGATGCTGTGATTTACGCTGATATATTCTACCTTGAAAGGGCCAAGATCCGTAACGTCGCCCTGGCGGATCTGTCTTAAATCCGTTTTTTCAAGCAACTGATGTTCTTTGAGCTTTTCACGCAGGATACCCAGCGTAAAACCTGTGCCAAAGACGGGAACATTAAACTCCCGCAGAAAGAATGGCATGGCCCCTATATGGTCTTCATGACCATGGGTCAGGATGACGGCTTTTACGCTTTTTCTGTTGCTTCTGAGATATCCAAAATCGGGAATGACCAGATCCACTCCCGGCATGTAGTCGTCGGGAAACATGAGGCCCACATCCACCACCAGAATGGTTTCTTCATGCTGGATGGCCATCATATTCAGCCCGATTTCTCCCAGACCTCCTAAAGGAATAACTTTTATCATGGCGATCTCATATATCTGATGAATTTATGAACCGTTTATCCCGTAACCTTTGACCTGGAATAATATCCATTTTGTTGAATAAACAGTACCTTAAAACTTTCGTGTTCCACAGTCAATAGATAATAAGAGATTAGGTACTTTATCACGTGAAATCAAAAGAATGGAGGATACAATCTCAATTTTTTACTCACACAAAGCCGCAAAGCTCGCAAAGAAAAACAATGCGATAGATACCCTCAAAAACCTTCGCGTCTTTGCTGAGACCTTTTCTGTTTCGGTTTATCCGGGTTAGTTTCTGAATCTTTTTGACTTGACCGATTTTTTTGTGTTACATAAGTGTCCGATGCAGGGATTTTAAGTGATGCGGTCGGCATGCAAGTTGTTTCTACGGATAGTTAAATCAAAACCCTTTGTAATTCATTCCGATTTATTCGGGTAGGGAGAGGATTCTATGGCAGGAATAAATAAAGTCATATTGGTTGGAAGATTAGGGCGAGATCCTGAATTAAAATACACCCCGGATGGTGTGCCGGTGGCGACTTTTTCCATCGCGACTTCTGAAGAATGGAAAGATAAGAATACCGGTGAAAAGCAGGAGCGCACCGAATGGCACAGGATTGTGGCCTGGAGGAAATTAGGGGAAATATGTGGGGAATATTTGCGCAAAGGCAGTCAGGTTTATATTGAAGGAAGGTTGCAGACAAGATCGTGGGATGACCGCGATGGCAACAAAAGATATATGACGGAAATCGTTGCCTTTACCATGCAGATGCTCGATTCGAAAGGAAGAGGATCCGATGGCCAGTCCGGCGGTATTTCCACCCCTATGGAAGAACCGCCCAATCTACCTGAGGATGATATCCCTTTTTAAGATCTAAGTGACGAGAGACAAGTGATTTCCCTTATGCTTCGTTCGCGGGCTTGCTGTCTTCTTTTTTCGGCTCTTCTATTTCTTCCTTGGCTTCGTGTGTTGCCTTTTTGAAGTTTTTGATTCCCTTTCCTATGCCACTTCCAATTTCGGGAAGTTTGCCTGCTCCAAAAATCACCAGGATGATTATGAGGATAATAATCAACTCCGGCATTCCAATCCCAAACATGAGACTACCTCCAATATCGGAAAAGAATTCGATCAGGAATTCTTTCCTGTTTGTTTTCTAATCGCAGCTTCTGTGGTTTAACTGCTTCAGGTTGATCGATGTTTTGAATGCATTCAAGGCACGCTGGAAGGTCATCCAGCTGGACCACAATTCCACCCATTCCTCCGTATGCCAGAATATCTCTTCTTTTTCATTATCGTTATTGGATATACTCAGGAAATCCTCGAATTCGGCTAAACAATTGCCGCAAAGATTAAAATCATTTGCCATCGGTCTGGCTGTCGTTTCCGACCTCTCAACGTGATGACCGCACATGGAGCATTTAAAATGACAACCTGAACATTGCAACAATCTCTGGACGGATTCAAATTTGCTTCGATATGTTTCTATCTGTTCAGTGCGCTTTCTGTCTTCGAGACGGTCCGTTATGTTAAGGATTTTCTTCATGATTGAATCCTCCTTTTCGCTCCAGGTTACCGCCTTTTTCCTATTTTCAAAGCAAAGGTCCGCCAAGGCTTTCCGGATTGTCAGTCTCTTATGGTAATTCCAGGAGACCGTTACAACTGAAATTGTACTCCAACTGCAAAGTTAAGACTCTACACAATCGGAGTCAATGCAGGTTGAGCTCATTGGCCATTATTTCATTATTTTAAGGGCCGTTTGTCCCAGTACGCCGAGGTTGATAGCCACGGTAATGCCCGCATTTTGAAGCGCCTTTATTTTGTCTTCCGCCTTGCCCTGGCCGCCCGAAATAATGGCGCCCGCATGGCCCATTCGTCTGCCCGGGGGGGCTGTCTGGCCGGCAATAAATGCGATGACCGGTTTGTTGAATTCCCGTTGAATGTATTCGGCTGCCTCTTCTTCGGCGGAGCCGCCGATTTCACCAATAAGTACGACGCCTTCTGTGTCCGGGTCGTTTTTGAATCTTTTCAGGTGGTCTATGAATGTGGTTCCGACGATGGGATCACCGCCGATCCCTATGCATGTGGACTGGCCTAAGCCCACCCTTGTCAACTGGTCTACGGCCTCGTAGGTAAGGGTGCCGCTCCTCGATATGACCGCCATGTGTCCCCGGGAATGGATGAAGCCCGGCATGATGCCGACCTTGGTTTTCCCGGGAGAAATAATTCCCGGACAGTTGGGACCGATAAGTACGCAATCCCTGCCCTTAAGAAAACCGGATACCTTGACCATATCCAGTACTGGAATCCCTTCCGTTATGCATACAATGACCTCTATCCCGGAGGCTGCCGCATCTATTACCGCATCTGCGGCAAAAGGAGGAGGCACAAATATGCATGCCACGTTGGCGCCTTCCTTCTGAACGGCCTGCCTTACGGTGTTGAACACGGGCACACCTTCGACTTTCTGCCCCCCTTTTCCCGGGGTGACCCCAGCGACGACCTTTGTTCCATAGTCTAACATCTGTTTCGTGTGAAAGGCGCCTTCCTTGCCGGTGATGCCCTGCACCACTATCCTGCTTTTTTCGTCTACAAGTATACTCATGATTGATCTGTTCCTTATACCTGTCTGGCGACAAGTTCGGCGGCTTCCGCCAGGTCCTTGGCCACCAGAAATTTAAGTCCGGAATCATTAAGGATTTCTCTTCCTGCCTCTACATTGGTTCCTTCCAGTCTCACGATCAGAGGAAGCTCTATCCCAGTTTTTTTTGCTGCAGCTACAACGCCTCTCGCAAGGACATCACACCTCAAAATTCCCCCGAAGATATTAATGAGGATGGCTTTAACGCGACTGTCTTTCAAAATAATTTCTACACCCCGGGTGATCATTTCTTCGCTGGCGCTGCCACCCACATCCAGAAAGTTGGCGGGTTCAGCGCCTGCCATTTTGATCACATCCATGGTGGCCATGGCAAGACCGGCGCCGTTTACCATGGCCCCGATGTTCCCGTTCAACCGGATATAGTTCAGGTTGTATTCGTTGGCCATGAGCTCGAGGGGATCCTTTTCGCGGGGATCATCCAGCGCAAGCAGTTCTTTGTGTCTGAAAAGAGCATTGTCGTCAATGGTGATCTTCGCATCAATGGCGATGACTTTCCCGTCTTTTGTCAGAACAAGAGGATTGATTTCCAGCAGGGAGCAGTCCAGGTTTACGAAGGCCTTGTACACATTGGCCATTACGGACATGAACGCCCTCATGGATTCGGCGGGCGGAAGCGAGTCGAGGCTGTAAAGCAGATTTCTCGCGTTATGATCCATCCATCCTACGGCGGGGTCAATGTTCTCCCGGTAAATCTGTCCTGCGGATTTCGCGGCCGTTTCCTCAATATCTGTTCCTCCGGCCTGGCTGAAAATCATGGCAGGGCTGGCGGTGGTTCGGTCAATGACCATGCTGATATAGAATTCCCTTTCAATATCGACCCCTTCTTCTATGAAAACCTGGTTTACCACCGAGCCTTCCGGGCCTGTCTGTTTTGTTTTCAGCGGTTTTCCGAGAAGCGACCCGGTTACCGATACAACCTCTTCAGGGCTCTGGACAACCTTTACGCCCCCTGCCTTTCCCCTGCCGCCGGCATGTATCTGGGCTTTGACCACCCAGGGAGGTCCTGCAATCGTTTGTGCGGCCTTGGCGGCCTCTTCAGGGGTGGTTGCCAGTTGTCCAGCGGGGACGGGTATGCCCCAGTTGCCTAAAAGTTCCTTTGCCTGGTATTCGTGCAGTTTCATTATTTCGAAATGCTCCCACTTTAGATGATAGTTGTGTGCTCCAATATGAATCCCATGAACTACTAATTAATGAATCTCATGCACACTTGTCAAGCAGAACATGAGTCGCGCTGAAATTATGAGGGTTATCGAAGCAGATAAAAACCAGTGCTTGACTCAAGGCATCAATTTTAGGATAAAGACGGGAGTGCTGGTTGGAAAGTCAACCAGGCAAACAGACGCCCCCCTCTTAAGGAGAGGAAGCCAATGAAACTGCCTGAAAAGAACCAGGAAGTGTCCTTGCCGGAAATCAGGGAGATCTGCATGGCGTTCGGGTATGAAGCGTTATGGAAGAAAATTGAAGAAGATCCTCCCCCGAGGCCATTCAAGAGTGATGGATGTTCCATGTGATTCGATTCGTGGAACGGGGTCGATTTTTACGAGGCCTGTTTTTTTCACGATCTGAAATATTGGTGCGGGTATCCCGGAGAAGATGCGGAACGGCTGATTGCCGATGCGGAATTAATGATCGACATTGCCAGGGCCGGCGCTCCCGGGATGGCCGAAGTCATGTTTACCGGCGTTCGTGTCGGCGGTCATGAAGGGCTGCAAAAAACCTTCAGCTGGGGTTTTGGTCGAAGATGAAAGAAGGACAGGGATGAATACAGGCTTAACAAGAAAACAGCGGCTGGTGCGCAGTTCAGTCCGTTCGTTTTGTGAACGTGAACTTCGCCCCATCGCCGGGGAAATTGATCAGGAAGCCAGGTTCCCATGGGAAGTGGTGGAAAAGATGGGCCGGCTTGGGTATTTCGGGATCCAGGCGCCAAAAGAATTCGGCGGCGCTGGGATGGATTCCCTGAGTTATTCCATCATAATAGAAGAGATATCGAGGGTTTCCGCAAGCGTGGGGCTTTGCGTAACGGTTCATAACAGTGTGGGGCTGTATCCCGTGCTTGCATTTGGTTCAGAGGACCAGAAAACCAGATGGGCTGTCCCTCTTGCACGGGGGGAAAAAATCGGCGCTTTCTGCCTGACCGAGCCCAATGCAGGTTCTGACGCAAGAGGAATAGAATCAACCGCCGTTTTAAAAGGAGACCAGTTTGTCATCAACGCCAACAAGGTTTTTGTGACCAATGGAGGGGTTGCGGATATCTGTTTGATTTTTGTCAAGACCGGTGTTCCCGGGGGCGCCGTGAAGGTCAGCGTGGTTGTTGCCGAAAGGGGAACCCCGGGGTTTGTGGTGGGGGACCTGGAAGACCTCTGCGGCATGCGTGCGAACCCGGTCAGCTCCATTCGTCTCTATGATTGTGCCGTCCCCGAATCCAATCTTTTAGGGAGGGACGGAGACGGGCTGAAAATCGGTCTTGCGGCACTGGATGCGGGAAGAATGGGAATTGCCGCCCAGGCGGTTGGAATAGGGCAGGGGGCCCTTGAAGAATCGCTTCGGTACGGAAAGCAGAGAAGACAGTTCGGCGTTCCCATTGAAAAACACCAGGCCATTCAGATGATGCTTGCGGACATGGCTACACAGGTGGATGCGTCTCGATTGCTGGTTTATCGGGCGGCAGGGTTGCGGGACAGAGGAGAACCGTTTTCCCAGGCTGCGGCCATGGCAAAGCTCTATGCGTCAGAGGCATCGTGTAGAGTAACGGATATGGCCGTGCAGATCCATGGAGGGTACGGATACTCAAAGGCCTATGCCGTTGAGCGATATTACCGTGACGCCAGGGTGACCAGGATCTACGAGGGGACGTCCGAGGTGCATCGTATGGTGATTTTCAGGGGGCTGTTGGGGAAATAGGTTTTTAGAGGAGTTAAACATGGGGCTTCACTTTGTAGTTTGCATCAAATCCGTCATCATGGAACCACCCGAAGGGGACATCGTCCGTTCCGAGGAGCTTCTGCAGCTGAATCCCTATGACAGGCCTGCAGTGGAAGCGGCTCTTAGGTTGCGGGAGATCCGTGGAGGCACCGTGACCACGCTTTCCATGGGGCCGGAAGCGGGCAATGCGGCGTTAGCGGAAACGCTTGCCATGGGCGCCGACCGGGGAATCCTTCTCTGTGATCCCGCCTTCAAGGGTTCCGATACCTTGGCAACTTCCACAATCCTGGCCGCGGGGATCAGAAGACTTGCCCCATTCGACCTGATCCTGTTCGGCACGAGGACTGCAGACAGCGATACCGGACAGGTGGGTCCACAGACCGCGGTATCTCTTGATATCCCCATGGTAACGGGGGTGCATTCCATGGAGTTTATGGGAGCCGATCTTCAAGTGGAACGGCGAATGGACGAATTCATAGGAAAATATCTGGTCACACTTCCCGCGGCCCTGTCGGTAAGCCTGAGGTCTTTTGTGCCTGGAGATATCGGACTTGAGGCCATTGAGGCTGCCTTTGAAAAAAAGGCCCTTGAAACCTGGGACCTGAACGATCTTGGCCTGTCTCCTGAAATGACCGGGGACGCGGGATCCCCGACCAGGGTAATCTCCATGACAAAAGTGAAAAAGGACAGGACCTGTGAGCTTCTGCGGGGGGCGCCGGCGGAACAGGCGAATGAGCTTGTAGCCAGGCTGAAAAAATCTGGGATGCTATAGCATTTCGGATTGCGGATTCCGGATTTGAACAGATACAAATTATAGCATTAAATCAAATAATTAGAGATATAGTGCTTTTGGGAGTTTTGGAATTATTTATCTGAAAGTCTATATGAGGGATCTCGAAACAGGTTCTCCAAAGGGAAAGATTTTGTGAAGTGTCATTACTCTGCTATCAAGGTTCCATGGCCTTTCTGAATCTGAAATCAATTGTCCGATGGATCTCTTCAAATATAGATATTTGTATCAAATAAGACTTTTTCCTGCACGCCTCAGACCTCCCTGAAATCAAAAGTTCCCATATCTTTCAGGGTCGCCTCCGCAAGCTGAAGATCGGTATCGAATTGCCCTAACACCGTATTTATAGCCTCCTTCTCCGATTTTGCCTTCAGCGCTGTTTTGATACGATTGATCTGTTCCTGGTCTAACTCTATAGTCTTTTTCACTAATGCCATGGCGGTTCTCCATCTAATACAGCCAATATGGTTGGTAAGTATGGGTTTATGGTAGTAATAGTTGATAGACCAGTCAATCATTTTTCCGACATCAAAGAGGGCATCTCCTTACTTTGTCATAACGTCGAAGTTTCAGATGATCGAAAAAAACGTCTTGAAAATCTCCTTGGCGCCATTAAACCGGTTCGAGCCAGACACGCTATGGCGTGCTCCTCACCCGCGCCCCGTTAGCCTAAAAACCGATTTGACACGGCTGTAGATGTGGATTATGATAGCTATGTCAATCCACATTTAGGAGGTATGATATGAGAACCATCCAGATGACTCTTGATGATGACCTTGTCAAAGCGATCGACAACGTTTCAAAGCGACTTCATACGAGTCGCTCTGCTTTCACAAGAAAGGCTCTTCGTGAAGCGCTTTCCCGATACAGTATTGAACAACTGGAACATAAACACCGTCAAGGATATGAACAGCATCCGATCTCTTCTGATGAGTTTTCGGTTTGGGAAGCCGAGCAAGCTTGGGGTGACGAATGAAACACGGTGAAATACGTTGGTACAAGTTTATTCAACCTGATAAAAAGAGGCCGGTTCTTATTCTAACACGCGATTCCGTGTTGGAATATCTTGGCGAAGTAATCGTTGCTCCTATTACAAGCACGGTGCGGGATATTCCGTCCGAAGTGCGTCTTTCGAAAGGAGATGGCATGCCTCAGGATTGCGCTGTCAACTGTGACCACCTGCAGACCGTTTCAAAGGGAAAAATTGGATCCTTGATAACGTTTTTGCCTTCGGCAAAGATGATTGAGGTGGGACGGGCAATCCGCTTTGCCCTGGATATCTGAGTTGAGAACGGCCAACAATCGGGTGAACTTGAGTGGATATCAATAGCGGTCGCAATTTTTGCCTCATTCTGTCGTCATACTTCGCGGGAGATTGAAATGATTTTATGGACATCCTAACACCCCCAGGATGTTGGGGAAAGTGATAATCAATGAGGTGTTTGCGCTGCGCTTAAGTTTCTTGAATTCTGGAGGAATTTGGCAGTATCAAAAAAACATTACCCCAAAAAGGAATGGATGGGCAATGTAAAATCAAGT